>CBFGOD010000020.1:0-19802 GCA_965650295.1 uncultured Shinella sp.
ATGCGCCTGCATGCCGGGTTGGCCGTGATGACGCCGGAAACGATGACGGATGCGGTCTATCAGCGCTTCGAGGCGGAACTCGAAAAGCTGTCGGACATTCTCGCGCAAACCTATCTGAGCTGAGCGAAAGGGAGGCGCGCAAACCATGCTCTACGACGTCAACCTTCACATCAGCTACCTCTACGACACGCCGGTCTCCGGCGGGCGCCATATCGTGCGCGTGCTGCCGCTCTCGATCGGCGGGCGCCAGCGGCTCGTCGCCGGCACGGTCGGCGTGACGCCGGGGCCGGGCGAACGGGTCGATCACAACGACTTCTTTGAAAACCCGATGAGCGCCATCCTCTTCCGCAACGCCCATGAGCGGCTCGATATCCGCATGCAGGCGCGCGTGCATGTCGATGCGCCGGAACCGGCTGCCGACTTTTCACCCGGGATCGCCGACCTGCCGGAGGATATCGCCGGCTACTGGTCGCTCGACGCCGGCTCACCGCACCACTATACCGGCCCGAGCCCGCGGCTGAAGGATTGCCCCGATATCGCCGAATATGCACGATCCATCGCCAAACCCGGCATGACGATCCGCACCGCGGCAACCGCGATCTGCGCCCGCATCCACAAGGATTTCACCTACGATCCCAAGGCGACGAGTGTCGACACGACCCCGCGCGAGGCCTTCAAGCTGAAGCGCGGCGTCTGCCAGGATTTCTCCCATGTGATGATCGTGGCGCTTCGCAGCCTCGGCATCCCCGCCGGCTATGTCAGCGGCTTCCTGCGCACCATTCCGCCGCCGGGCAAGGAACGCCTGGAGGGCGCGGACGCCATGCATGCCTGGGTGCGTTTCTGGTGCGGCCGGGTCAATGGCTGGATGGAACTCGACCCGACCAACGACATTCCCGCCGGCACCGATCATATCGTCGTCGCCTACGGCCGCGACTATTCCGATGTAGCGCCCGTCATCGGTGTCCTGAAAGGGTACGGGCAGCACAAGACGAGCCAGGCGGTGGACGTCATTCCGGTACGGCAAACCGCGTAATCCCGATTGGAAACAGCGGGAAAACCCGGAATTTCAAGGTCCATAGAATTTTACGAAAACTATACCACGGCCCCGAACCGTTAAATAACACTTCGTTGCTACCTTGAGCCCACATTATGAAGATGGTGGGTGTAGTCTCATGACGGCGAAGACTGAAAAACGGACAATGATCGCGCGGCTCCTTGGCGACCGCGGCGGCAATTTCGCATTGATGACGGCGATTGTCTGCCCCATCATCCTGGCAGCCGGTGGCGTGGCGATCGACCTCACCAATATGGTGATGACCCGGGCGACCTTACAGGATGCCGTGGACTCGGCGGCTCTCTCCGCCGCCTCGGCACTTGCCAATGACGGCAAGACCCAGGCCGAAGCGAAGCTGCTCGCCATGCAGTTCCTCAAGACGCAGATGGCCGATGGTGGCGTAGCAATGGATGCCGCTTCCAAAGCTGCGAACGATCTGGAATTCGAATCCGGCACCCAGATATCCATCGTCGAGACGGCGCTGCTCGGCAACGGCAAATCCTACAAGGTCGATATCTCGACCAACCACACGGTCAACTTCAATGCATTCACGCGGCTGCTTGGCCAGACATCGACGGTCCTGAGCGCCAAGAGCACCGCCGAAAGCGCCACGGAATCGAAGAATGCCCTGTCGATGTTCCTCGTGCTCGACAAGTCCGGCTCGATGGCCTGGATCACCAACGAGAAGGACAAGCTCGTCAATTCCTGCATCAACTGGACGGAAGACAACTGGGGCAGCACCAAGGTCAAGGCGACGAGCCCCTGCTATGTCTCCAAGATGGCAGCCCTGAAGCTCGCCGTCGCGAGCCTCTTCACTCAGTTCACGATCGCCGACCCGACCAATACCTTCGTGCGCACCGGCGCCATTTCCTATGACCTCGCGAGCTATTCGCCGAGCAATCTCGCCTGGGGTTCGACCGCAGCGCTCGCCTATGTCAACCTGCTGAACGCCGAAGGCGGCACGGCATCGGGTGCGTCGATAAAGACCGCCTATGACAAGCTGATGCTGGCATCGGAAAACACCGCGCACAAGAACAAGAACGGTCAGGTGCCGACGAAATATATCGTCTTCATGACCGACGGCGCGAACAATTACGCAAGCGACGACACCAGCACGCTGGCCACCTGCGCCAGCGCGAAGAAGGACGGCATCGAAATCTATTCGGTCGCCTTCATGGCACCCACCGCCGGCCAGAACCTTCTGAAGACATGCGCGACCGACAGCTCGCATTACTTCCAGGCTGAAAACATGGCCGCTCTGGTCGCCGCCTTCAAGGTGATCGGCGAACGCACCTCCGCCGTGGTCTCTCGCCTGACGAAATAATCCCGCCAAAAGGCTGGAACATCAAACCCGCTGCGTCCGACGCAGCGGGTTTTTTAGCATTTTCGTCGTGTTTCAGACATGTCGAAAATGCATGGGGCGTTTCTTGAAAAGGTATATTGCAAGCGCTTCGGATAGATGCATAAATTGATTTAAACGCGATTTCGAACGAACGAACGCATTGAATGCGAGGGGGCAAAGTTCACCGATGATGAACCGGGTTACCAACAATGATCTCGCGCCCGCTCTACGATCCTCGGACGTCGAACAGCTCGCCACGGAGCTGCTGGAACGCCTCAAATACCGCATCGGCAAGGACCCGAAAGTCGCCAAGCCGCATGACTGGCTGACGGCAGCGATCCTGGTTGCGCGCGACCGTATTACCGACAAATGGATGGATTCGACTCGGCGCACCTACGCGACCGGCGCCAAACGCGTCTATTACCTATCGCTCGAATTCCTCATCGGCCGCCTGATGCGCGATGCCATGACCAATACCGGCATCATGGAAGAAATGCGCCAGGCGCTCGCCATGCATGGTGTCGATATCGACGTGATTGCAGAACTCGAGCCGGACGCAGCGCTTGGCAACGGTGGCCTCGGTCGCCTTGCCGCCTGTTTCATGGAATCGATGGCAACCGTCGATGTGCCGGCCTATGGCTACGGCATCCGCTACGTTCACGGCCTCTTCCGCCAGCAGATGGCCGACGGCTGGCAGGTCGAGCTGCCGGAGACCTGGTTGGCGCACGGCAATCCCTGGGAATTCGAGCGCCGCGAAAGCTCCTACGAGATCGGCTTCGGCGGCGGCGTCGAGACGATCAATATCGGCGAGGACAAGCAGCGCTTCGTCTGGAAGCCGGCCGAGCGCGTCATTGCGACGGCGTATGACACGCCGGCGGTCGGCTGGCGGGCCAAGCGCGTCAACACGCTGCGCCTGTGGGCCGCAAACCCGATCGACCCGATCCTGCTCGAAGCCTTCAATGCCGGCGACCATATCGGCGCTCTGAAGGAGAGCAACCGGGCGGAAAGCCTGACGCGCGTGCTCTATCCGGCCGACGCCACGCCGGCCGGCCAGGAGCTGCGTCTGCGCCAGGAATTCTTCTTCTGCTCCGCCTCGCTGCAGGACATCCTGCGCCGCCATCTCCAGCAGTATCCGGACTTCACGTCCCTGCCGGATGCCGTCGCCATCCAGCTCAACGACACGCACCCCGCCGTCTCTGTCGCCGAACTCGTACGCCTGCTGACCGATGTGCACGGGCTCGACTTCGACACGGCCTGGGATATCGGCCGCCGCACCTTCTCCTACACCAACCACACGCTGCTTCCCGAGGCGCTGGAAAGCTGGCCGGTGCCGCTGTTCGAGCGGCTGCTCCCGCGCCACATGCAGATCGTCTACGCGATCAACGCCAAGATCCTCGTCGAGGCCCGCAAGGACAAGGGCTTTGAAGACCAGCGCATCCGCAACATCTCACTGATCGAAGAATCCGGCGAGCGCCGGGTGCGCATGGGCAATCTCGCCTTCGTCGGCTCGCATTCGACCAACGGCGTGTCGGCGCTGCATACGGAGCTGATGAAGGAAACGGTCTTCGCCGACCTGCACAAGCTCTATCCCGAGCGCATCAACAACAAGACGAACGGGATCACGCCGCGCCGCTGGCTGATGCAGTGCAATCCGGGCCTGTTCAACCTGATCCGAGAGTCCATCGGCGACGGCTTCATGGACGACGCCGAGGCGCTGAAGGCGCTCGACGGCTTTGCCGACAACAAGGATTTCCAGGAGCGCTTCGCCGCAATCAAGCGCGAGAACAAGAACCGTCTTGCCAATCTGGTCGGCAGTCGCATGGGCGTGCGCATCGATCCCGCCGCGATGTTCGACATCCAGATCAAGCGCATCCACGAATACAAGCGCCAGTTGCTCAACATCATCGAGGCGGTCGCCCTCTACGACCAGATCCGCTCGCATCCCGAGCTAGACTGGGTGCCGCGCGTCAAACTCTTCGCGGGCAAGGCCGCGCCGAGCTACCACAATGCCAAGCTGATCATCAAACTCGCCAACGACGTGGCGCGCGTGATCAACAACGACCCCTCCGTGCGCGGCCTGCTCAAGGTCGTCTTCGTGCCGAACTACAACGTCTCGCTCGCCGAGATCATGGTTCCCGCCGCCGACCTTTCCGAGCAGATTTCGACCGCCGGCATGGAAGCCTCGGGCACCGGCAACATGAAGTTCGCGCTGAACGGCGCGCTGACGATCGGTACGCTCGACGGCGCCAATGTCGAAATGCGCGACCATGTCGGCGAGGAGAATATCGTGATCTTCGGCATGACCGCCGAGGAAGTGGCGAAGGTCCGCGCCGAGGGGCACAATCCCCGCGCCATCATCGAGCAGTCGAAGGAACTGTCGCAGGCGCTGGCCGCGATTTCTTCCGGCGTCTTCTCGCCCGATGACCGCAACCGCTTCACCGGCCTGGTCGATGGCATCTACAATCACGACTGGTTCATGGTGGCGGCCGATTTCGACGCCTATGCCAAGGCCCAACGTCAGGTCGATGGCATCTGGACGGATAAAAACGCCTGGTATTCGAAGACCATACGGAACACAGCCCGCATGGGTTGGTTCTCCTCCGACCGCACCATTCGCCAATACGCCAAGGAAATCTGGAGGGCCTGATGACCGCACCGCCGAACAAAGGGACGACGGCCCCCCGGCCCAATCTCCCGTCAGAGCTTCTGGCGAAGGCGGACATCGATGCAATCCTGGAAAGCCGGCACTGGGACCCGTTCGCGGTGCTCGGCGTCCATGCGGTGGACGACACCTATATCGCCCGCTGCTTCCTGCCGGGTGCTGCCGAAGTGACGGCAGAGACGTTGTCGGGCAAGGCGGTCGGCGTGCTCACGCAGGTCGATCCGGCCGGCATCTTTGCCGGCGAGATCGCTTTGAAGAAGCAGCAGCCGATCCGCTACCGCGCGCGCAATGACGGCGGCGAATGGGTGGTGATCGACCCCTATAGTTTCGGCCCCGTTCTCGGGCCGATGGACGACTACTACATTCGCGAAGGCTCGCATCTCAGGCTGTTCGACAAGCTCGGCGCCCATCCGATGACGCTTGACGGCATCGACGGCTTTCATTTCGCCGTCTGGGCGCCGAACGCCAAGCGCGTTTCCGTGGTCGGCAACTTCAACGAATGGGACGGGCGGCGCAATGCCATGCGCCTGCGCCGGGACACCGGCATCTGGGAGATTTTTCTCCCCGGCATCACAGCCGGCCATGCCTATAAATACGAGATCGTCGGCATCAACGGTGAGGTCCTGCCGCTGAAGGCCGACCCCTTCGCCCGCCGCTCCGAACTGCGTCCCAACAATGCCTCGATGACGACGGGGCCGATCGACCAGACATGGGAAGACGAGGCGCATCTTCAACATTGGGCGAGCGCCGACGCTCGCCGCCAGCCGATCTCGATCTACGAGGTCCATGCCGGCTCCTGGCAACGCAACAATGCCGGCGACTTCCTCACTTGGGATGAATTGGCCGACCGGCTGATCCCCTACTGCATCGACATGGGCTTCACCCATATCGAATTCCTGCCGATCTCCGAATTCCCCTTCGACCCCTCCTGGGGCTACCAGACGACCGGCCTCTATGCCCCGACCGCCCGTTTCGGCGAGCCGGATGGCTTTGCCCGTTTCGTCAACGGCTGCCACAAGGTCGGCATCGGCGTCATCCTCGACTGGGTGCCGGCGCATTTCCCGACGGATGCGCACGGGCTTGGCAAGTTCGACGGCACGGCGCTCTACGAGCATGAGGACCCGCGCCAGGGCTTTCACCCGGATTGGAACACGGCGATCTACAATTTCGGCCGCGCCGAGGTCCTGTCCTACCTCATCAACAACGCGCTCTACTGGTCGGAGAAATTCCATCTCGACGGGCTGCGCGTCGATGCGGTCGCCTCGATGCTCTATCTCGATTATTCGCGCAAGCACGGCGAATGGGTGCCGAACGAGTATGGCGGCAACGAAAACCTCGAAGCCGTGCGCTTCCTGCAGGAGATGAACGCCCGCGTCTATGCCGCCCATCCCGGCATCCTGACGATCGCCGAAGAGTCCACCTCCTGGCCGAAGGGCTCCGCCCCCGTGCATGACGGCGGGCTCGGCTTCGGCTTCAAGTGGAACATGGGCTTCATGCACGACACGCTGCAATATCTGTCGCGTGAGCCGGTGCATCGCAAGTTCCACCACAACGACATGACCTTCGGCCTCATCTATGCCTTCACGGAGAACTTCGTGTTGCCGCTTAGCCACGACGAGGTTGTGCATGGCAAGGGCTCGCTGATCGCCAAGATGGCGGGTGACGACTGGCAGAAATTTGCCAACCTGCGCGCCTATTACGGCTTCATGTGGGGCTATCCCGGCAAGAAGCTCTTGTTCATGGGGCAGGAATTCGCGCAGTGGCAGGAATGGAGCGAGAGCCGCTCGCTCGACTGGAATCTGCTCGAATATCCGCTGCATGAGGGCATGCGCCGGCTGGTGCGCGATCTCAACGGCACCTATCGCCGCAAGGGCGCGCTGCATGCGCGCGACTGCGAGGGCGACGGCTTCGAGTGGCTGATCGCCGACGACCGCGAGAACTCGGTCTTCGCCTGGCTGCGCAAAGCGCCCGGCGAAAAGCCGATCGCTGTCGTCACCAACTTCACCCCGGTTTACCGCGAGGGATATGCCGTGCCTCTTCCGGTGGAGGGCCGGTGGCGCGAGATCCTCAACACCGATGCCGAGATCTATGGCGGCAGCGGCAAGGGCAACGGCGGCGCGGTCGAAGCCAGAAAACACGGCAACGGAAAAATAGCAGCCACCATCACCCTGCCACCGCTGGCGACCGTGATGTTAGAGCTGGATACATAAGAGAGCTGGGAGGCGACACTATGGAGCAAAAGCGTATTCAACCCCTCGCCCGTGACGCGATGGCCTATGTCCTGGCAGGCGGGCGAGGAAGCCGCCTCAAGGAACTGACCGACCGTCGCGCCAAGCCGGCCGTGCATTTCGGTGGCAAGGCCCGCATCATCGATTTCGCGCTTTCCAATGCGCTGAATTCGGGTATCCGCCGCATCGGCGTCGCCACCCAGTACAAGGCCCATTCGCTGATCCGCCACATGCAGCGCGGCTGGAACTTCTTCCGCCCGGAGCGCAACGAGAGCTTCGATATCCTGCCCGCCTCGCAGCGCGTCTCCGAGACGCAGTGGTACGAGGGCACGGCCGACGCCGTCTACCAGAACATCGACATCATCGAGGACTACGGCGTCGAATACATGGTCATCCTCGCCGGTGACCATATTTATAAAATGGACTACGAGCTGATGCTCCAGCAGCACGTGGATTCCGGCGCTCAGGTGACGATCGGCTGCCTGGAAGTGCCGCGCATGGAAGCGACCGGCTTCGGCGTCATGCATGTCGACGACAAGGACCAGATCATCGCCTTCGTGGAAAAGCCGGCCGATCCGCCGGGCATTCCCGGCAATCCCGACATGGCGCTCGCCTCCATGGGCATCTATGTCTTCCACACCAAGTTCCTGATGGACCTTTTGCGCCGCGACGCGGCCGACCCGACGTCGAGCCGCGACTTCGGCAAGGACATCATCCCCTATATCGTGCAGAACGGCAAAGCCGTCGCCCACCGCTTCAACGCGTCCTGCGTCCGCTCGAATTTCGAGCGCGAGGCCTATTGGCGCGACGTCGGCACGATCGATGCCTACTGGCAGGCCAATATCGACCTGACCCACATCACCCCGGAACTGGACATCTATGACAGCTCCTGGCCGATCTGGACCTTCGCCGAGATCAAGCCGCCGGCCAAGTTCGTGCATGACGACGAGAACCGGCGCGGTTCGGCGATCTCCTCGCTCGTCTCGGGCGACTGCATCATCTCCGGCGCCTCGCTGAACCGCAGCATGTTGTTCACCGGGGTCAGGGCGAATTCCTATTCCCGCCTGGAAGGGGCCGTTGTGCTGCCGAATGTTATGATAGGCCGGCATGCCAATCTCAAGAACGTCGTCATCGACAGCCGCGTGGTCATCCCCGAAGGCCTTGTCGTCGGTGAGGATCCGGAACTCGATGCCCGTCGCTTCCGCCGCTCGGAAAACGGCATCTGCCTCATCACCCAACCGATGATCGACAAGCTGGAGCTCTAGCCGGGTCATGAACATCCTTTCGGTGGCATCCGAAGTATTCCCGCTCATCAAGACGGGAGGCCTCGCCGACGTCGCCGGCGCGCTGCCGATCGCGCTTGCCGGGCATGGAATGCATATGCGCACGCTGATGCCCGGTTATCCCGCGGTCATGCAGCGGCTGGGCGAAGTCGAGGTGGTCGCCGGTTTCGACGACCTGCTCGGCGAGCCTGCGCGTATTCTTGCCGCCACGCATGAGGGCCTCGATATCCTCGTGCTCGACGCACCGGCCTATTACGACCGACCGGGCGGTCCCTATGTGGATGCCACGGGCAAGGACTTTACCGATAACTGGCGGCGCTTTGCCGCCCTCTCCTTCGCGGGCGCCGAAATCGCCCGCGGCCTGCTGCCCGAGTGGCGGCCGGATATCGTGCATGCCCATGACTGGCAGGCGGCGATGACCGCCGTCTACATGCGCTATACCGGCCTTCAGCACATTCCCACAGTGCTCACGGTGCACAACCTCGCCTTCCAGGGCCAGTTCGGCGCCGATATCTTCGAGGGGCTTGCGCTGCCGCCCGAGGCCTACACCATGGACGGGCTCGAATATTACGGCGATGTCGGCTATCTCAAGGGCGGGCTCCGCACCGCCTGGTCGATCACGACAGTCAGCCCGACCTATGCGCACGAAATCATGACGGCGGAATACGGCATGGGCCTCGAGGGCCTGATCAATGCCCGCGCCACCGATCTCGTCGGCATCGTCAATGGCATCGACACCGCCGTCTGGAACCCCGAGACCGATGCCAACATCGCCCGCACCTATGCCGCCGGCTCGCTCAAGCAGCGTTCCGTCAACCGGCAGGCTGTCGCCGAACGCTTCAGCCTCGAGGATGATACCGGCCCGATCTTCTGCATCATCAGCCGGCTGACCTGGCAGAAGGGCATTGACCTGATCGCTGAGGTCGCCGACTGGATCGTCGAGCAGGGCGGCAAGCTGGCCGTGCTCGGCTCGGGTGACCAGGCACTGGAAGGCGCGCTGCTGGCCGCCGCCTCGCGCCATCGCGGCCGCATCGGCATCGTCATCGGCTATAACGAGCCGCTGTCGCACCTGATGCAGGCCGGCAGCGACGCCATCCTCATCCCATCACGCTTCGAGCCCTGCGGCCTGACCCAGCTCTATGGCCTGCGCTACGGCTGCATTCCCGTCGTCGCCCGCACCGGAGGCCTTGCCGATACGGTCATCGACGCCAACGAAGCGGCCCTGTCCGCCCGCGTCGCGACCGGCTTCCAGTTCACGCCCATCAATGCCGACGGGCTGCGCCAGGCGCTGCGCCGGGTGTTCAAAGCCTATAACGAACCGAAAATCTGGGGTCGCATCCAGAACCAGGGCATGAAGTCAGACGTTTCCTGGGAAAACAGCGCCGCGCGCTATGCCGACCTCTATTCCAGCCTTCTTTCGCGAGTGTAAGCCATGACCATCAAGACCGTCTCGACCACGCCCTACAGCGACCAGAAGCCCGGCACGTCGGGCCTGCGCAAGAAGGTTCCCGTCTTCCAGCAGAAGAATTATGCGGAGAACTTCATCCAGTCGATCTTCGACAGTCTGGAAGGGTTTGCCGGCCAGACGCTGGTCATCGGCGGTGACGGTCGTTTCTACAATCGCGAAGTCATCCAGCTCGCCATCAAGATGGCCGCCGCCAATGGTTTCGGCCGCGTGCTGGTCGGCCGCGGCGGCATTCTTTCGACGCCCGCCGCATCGAACGTCATCCGCAAAAACCAGGCCTTCGGCGGCATCGTTCTGTCGGCCAGCCACAACCCGGGCGGCCCGACGGAAGACTTCGGCATCAAGTACAATATCGGCAATGGCGGCCCGGCACCGGAAAAGATTACCGACGCCATTTTTGCCCGCACCAAGACCATCGACAGCTACAAGATATCCGATGCCGGCGATCTCAATCTCGACCTGGAAGGCAGCCACGAGATCGAGGGCATGACGGTTACCGTCATCGATCCCGTCGCCGACTATGCCGAACTGATGGAAAGCCTGTTCGATTTCGACGCGATCCGCCAGCATCTGGCCGGCGGCTTCCGCATCGTCTTCGACGCGATGAGCGCCGTCACCGGCCCCTATGCCAAGGAGATTCTGGAAAACCGCCTTGGCGCCGCCAAGGGGTCGGTGCTGAACTTCATGCCGCTGCCGGACTTCGGCGGCCACCATCCCGACCCGAACCTCGTGCATGCCCGCGCGCTTTACGAGACGATGATGGCCGAGGATGCACCCGATTTCGGCGCCGCCTCCGACGGCGACGGCGACCGCAACCTGATCATCGGCAAGGGCATCTTCGTCACGCCTTCGGACAGCCTGGCGATGCTCGCTGCCAATGCCCATCTCGCGCCCGGCTATGCCAAGGGCCTTGCCGGCATCGCGCGTTCCATGCCGACCTCGGGTGCGGCCGACCGCGTCGCCGAAAAGCTCGGCATCGGCATCTACGAGACGCCGACCGGCTGGAAATTCTTCGGCAACCTGCTCGATGCCGGCCTCGCGACGATCTGCGGCGAGGAAAGTGCGGGCACCGGCTCCAACCATGTGCGCGAGAAGGACGGTCTCTGGGCCGTGCTGCTCTGGCTGAACATCCTCGCCGTGCGCAAGGAAAGCACGCTCGATATCGTCAAGCAGCACTGGGCGACCTACGGCCGCAACTACTATTCCCGCCACGACTATGAAGAGGTCGACACCGAAGCGGCCAACGGCCTGATGGCGAACCTGCGCGACCAGCTTGCCACGCTGCCCGGCAAGACTTTCGGCGCACTCACCGTCGAGACGGCGGACGATTTTGCCTATAACGACCCGGTCGACCAGTCCGTCAGCAAGAACCAGGGCATCCGCATCCTCTTCGTCGGCGGCTCGCGCGTCGTCTTCCGCCTCTCCGGCACCGGCACGTCGGGTGCGACGCTGCGCGTCTATATCGAGCGCTTCGAGCCCGATGCCGCCCGCCACGACATCGACACGCAGGAGGCGCTGGCCGATCTCATCGCCGTTGCCGACGAAATCGCCGGCATCAAGACGCGAACCGGCCGCGCCGAACCCACGGTGATCACCTGACATGACCATCACCGCCCCCTCCTTCGCACCGGGCGCCACGCTCTCCGGGGACGGGGTGGAATTCGCGGTCTATTCCCGCGATGCGGCCCGTGTCGATCTCTGCCTGTTCGACAATGACGGCTACAAGGAACTCGCCCGTCTCGCCATGGGGCGGGACGAGAGCGGCTTCCACCGGGTCTTCGTCGAAGGCGCCGCAGAGGGCACGCGCTACGGTTTTCGCGCCGACGGCATCTATTCGCCGGACCATGGCCTGTGGTTCGACCCCGCGAAACTGCTGGTCGATCCCTACGCCAAGCAATTGGACCGCGCCTTCCGGCACGATGGCCGCCTCGCCGTCTTCAGCATCGACACGGCGGATATCGTGCCGAAGGCCGTCGTCGTCAGGGACCGGCCCGTCGCGATAGAGCCGCCGATCTTCCGCCCCGGCGGCTTCGTCTACGAGGTCGCCGTGCGCAGCTTCACCATGCTGCATCCCGAGGTGCCGGAGGCGATGCGTGGCACCGTCTCCGCGCTGGCGCATCCCGCCGTGCTCGCCCATCTGAAACGCCTCGGCGTCGACGCCGTAGAATTGATGCCCATCACCGCCTGGATCGACGAACGCCACCTGCCGCCGCTCGGCCTCTCCAACAGCTGGGGCTACAACCCGATCGCCTTGATGGCACTTGATCCGCGTCTCGTGCCCGGCGGCATGAAGGAACTGGCCGACACGGTCGCGGCTCTGCGCGCCGAGAATATCGGCGTGATCCTCGATCTCGTCTTCAACCATTCCGGCGAGAGCGACCGGCATGGCGCGACGCTCTCCATGCGCGGTCTCGACAACCTCACCTATTACCGCCACCTGCCGGATCGCCCCGGCGAGCTGATCAACGACACCGGCTGCGGCAACACGATTGCCGGCGAACACCCCGTCGTGCGCCAACTCGTCCTCGACAGCCTGCGCCATTTCGTGCGCCATGCCGGCGTCGATGGTTTCCGCTTCGATCTCGCCACGATTCTCGGCCGCGAGGCGGACGGCTTTTCCGCCCGCTCGGCCCTGCTGTCCGAAATCTGCGCCGATCCCCTGCTGAAGGACCGCGTGCTGATCGCCGAACCCTGGGATATCGGCCCCGGCGGCTACCAGCTCGGCAATTTCCCGGCTCCCTTCCTGGAATGGAACGACCGCTACCGCGACGACACCAGAACCTTCTGGCGCGGCGACAGCCACCGCCTCGGCGCCTTCGTCACCGCCTTCGCCGGCTCCTCGGATATCTTCTCGCGGCACGGCGGGGAGGAGACGCGCAGCGTCAACTTCCTCGCCGCCCATGACGGTTTCACCCTGATGGATCTCGTCTCCCACACCGTGAAGCACAATGAGGCAAACGGCGAGGACAACAGGGACGGCCACAACGAGAACCACTCCTGGAACAACGGTGCGGAGGGCGCCACGACCGATGGCGCCGTGCTCTCCGCCCGCCGCGCCGATGTAAAGGCCCTCATCTCCAGCCTCTTCCTGTCACGCGGCACCATCATGCTGACGGCTGGCGACGAGGGTGGCCGCAGCCAGGGCGGCAACAACAATGCCTATTGCCAGGACAATGCAATCACCTGGATGCATTGGGACCGGCTGGATGACGGCCTGATCGAACACGCCGCCATGCTCTCGGCAATCCGCAAACGGTTTCAGGCACTGACCGAGACTAGGTTTCTCAGTGGTGCAGGCGATGTCGAATGGCTGACGCTGTCGGGTCACCCCATGACCGTCGCCGACTGGGAGGCGCCGTTTGCCGGGACAATGCTTGCGCTTTTAAAGACGCCGGATAGAGATCAGCAGCGGATGGTGCGTCTTGCCATCGCCATAAACCGCACGCATGCCGAACAGGCACTTGCTTTGCCACCGCCTGACGGGCGCTGCTGGACGAGCCTTCTGTCGGTCAACCAACCCGCTTCCGGCCTGCTTTCTCCCCGCAGCGTCGAAATTTTTGTCGAAACACACTGAACTTCATTGCCTGGACAAACCGTCTTTTTAAAAAGGCGCGAATCGATCGGCAGGAAAACCAAATGCCCGCAGACATCCACCTGAAAGACATCTCCGCCCTCGTCGGCAAGGAGCTTGGCCTGTCGCGCTGGTTCACCGTGGACCAGACCATGATCGACCGCTTTGCCGTGGCGACGGAAGATCATCAGTTCATTCATACCGACCCCGTGCGCGCCGCGGCTGAAACCCCGTTCGGCGGCACGATCGCCCACGGTTTCCTGACGCTCTCCCTGTTGTCGGCGATGAATTACGATTGCGTTCCGCGCATTCTCGAGCAGACGATGGGCATCAATTACGGCTTCGAGAAAGTGCGCTTCATGGCGCCGGTAAAGAGCGGCGCGCGGGTGCGCGGCCGTTTCGTGCTCGCCGAAGCCCGTTTCCGGGGCGCGGGCATGGTAACGATCCGCTACGATGTTTCCGTCGAAATCGAGGACGAACACAAGCCGGCGCTGACCGCCGACTGGATCACCATCATCCAGTTCGATCCGAAGGATCGGCCGGAGGACGTGTGAAGGTTCGCCCTGCTTTGGCCGAGGATCTGCCGGTTCTCGAGGCCTGCGACTTCTCCTTCCTCGTCACGCGCGAGGCCACGCCGCCCTTCGAGGGCGACTGGCTTGCACATGCGCGGCCGGTCGAACCCTATCCCAAAAGCTACGGCTTCGATCCGGCGGAACTGGCGGAAATCCTGTCCGCCGAAGACAAGGCGCTGTTCGTCATTCTCGGCGATGAGACACCCGTCGGCTATCTGGCGCTCTCGGTGGGCTGGAACCGTTTCGCCGTCGTCGACGATATCGCCGTGGATGCGGAATGGCGCGGCACGGGTGCGGCGCAACGGCTGATGCAGCAAGCCATCCAGTGGGCGGGCGAAAAAGCCCTGCCGGGCATCCGGCTGGAAACGCAGACGAACAATGTCGCGGCCTGCCGCTTCTATCTGCGCCAGGGTTTTACGCTCGGCGGCTACGACCGGCACCTATACGAAGGGCTGTCCCCAGGCACCCGGGAGACAGCCCTGTTTTTCTACCGCTTCCTCTGAGATCAGAGACCGGCGTCTTCCGCACCTTCAACCAGCATGCCGAAGGCATAGGGCGAGAACGAGCGCCAGCATTCGACGCGGTAATCCTCTTCGCCCGTGCGCAGCAGCACGATCTCGATCTTGCCAAGCACGGTGCGGGCCGCAGCACCGACCGGGAAGATCGACTTCCCGAGATCGAGCGGGCAGGCCGCGGCGATGGCGGCGGCAGCATCCGGACCGGAGACGAGGATCGCCGTGTTGCGGTGGGAAACGTCGGTCGCCGAATGCAGTGCGGAGACGCCCGAGGCGATGCCCATCAGATCGGCGCCGTTTTCGTCGATCAGCAGCCACTCGTCCGGGCCGAGCCAGAGCGCGTGACGGCCGCTGACGGAGGCCGAGGTTTTCGGGCGCTGCGGCAGTTCGAGACCGAAGGCCAGCGACAGCGTGCCGATGGCATCCGTACCGGCGCGCAGCGCCAGGCGGGTTGCAGGGCCGGCCGGCGTGACGCGCGCACCGGAGGAACCACCATGACGGCCGGCGAGCGGCGCCTTGCGAAGAGCTTGATCAGCCATTGAGGCGTCCTCCTTCCTTGTCGACAAAGACCATTTCGCTGACCTCGACCGCGATGGTGCGGTCCGGCATCGGCACATAGAGCGTCTGGCCGAGACGCGCCTGACCGCCGGCGACGAGCGCCATGGCGATCGACCGGCCGCAGTTTTCCGACCAGTAGGACGAGGTCACGTGGCCGAGCATCTTCATAGGCTTGGGCTCGTTCGGATCGGCAACGATCTGTGCGCCTTCCTCCAGAACCACGTTCGGATCCTTCGTGAGAAGGCCGACCAGCTGCTTGCGGCCTTCCTTGACGAGGTCGGGACGCTTCAGGCCGCGGATGCCGACGAAGTCCGTTTTCTTCTTGGAGACGGCCCAGCTCAGGCTCGCGTCATGCGGGGTCACCGTGCCGTCCGTATCCTGGCCGACGATGATGTAGCCCTTTTCGGCGCGCAGCACGTGCATGGTCTCGGTGCCGTAGGCGCAGGCGCCGAGCGGTTCGGCACGTGCCCAGATGGCCTCCCAGACAGACTGGCCGTAATCGGCGGGCACGTTGACTTCGTAGCCCGCCTCACCGGTGAAGGACATGCGGAACAGCCTCGTCGGCACGCCGCAGATCTTGCCTTCGCGAACGCTCATATGCGGGAAGGCTTCGTTGGAAATGTCGATGCCTTCGACGAGCGGCTCAAGGATTTCACGCGCCTTGGGGCCTTGTACGGCGATGACGGCCCACTGTTCGGTGGTCGAGGTCAGCCAGACCTTGAGATGCGGGAATTCCGTCTGGAGATAGTCTTCCATGTGATGCATGACGCGCGGCGCGCCGCCCGTCGTGGTGGTGACATGGAAACGATCGTCCGCCAGACGACCGACGACACCGTCATCGTACACGAAGCCGTCTTCGCGCAGCATGATGCCGTAGCGGCACCGGCCGGGCTTCAGCGTATCCCAGGCGTTCGTATACATCAGATTCAGGAACTCGGCGGCGTCGGGGCCGACGACTTCGATCTTGCCGAGTGTCGAGGCATCGAACAGGCCGGCGGCATTACGCACCGTGCGGCACTCGCGGTTGACCGCATCGTGCATGGTCTCGCCCGAACGCGGATAGTACCAGGCGCGCTTCCAGTTGCCGACGTCTTCGAAGACGGCGCCATGCGCTTCTTCCCAAGGATGCATGGGCGTCTTGCGGGCCGGGTCGAACAGTTCGCCGCGCGAATGGCTGATCAGCGCACCGAAAGTGACCGGCGTATAGGGCGCACGGAAGGTGGTGAGGCCGATCTTCGGGATCTCGCGGTTCAGCACTTCCGAAGCGATGGCGAGACCGTGGATGTTGGACAGCTTGCCCTGGTCCGTCGCCATGCCGTTGGTCGTGAAGCGCTTGATGTGCTCGATCGAGTGCATGCCTTCGCGCACGGCAAGGCGGATGTCCTTGGCGCACACGTCGTTCTGGAAGTCCACGAAGGCCTTGACCGTCGTATCGACGCCAGCGCCCTCTGCTGCACCCGCCATGCCGCCGGTCCATTCGAAGGCGTTTTCGCCGCGAAGCTCTACCTTGCTGCCGCCTTCATTGCCGGTGGCGCGGGCCATCAGCTCGCCGGCCGCCAGCGATTCCTCGATGGTCGCCTGCAGACCGTCCGTGCCGTTGCACGAACCGACCGAAAGGCAATCCTGCGCATAGGTGCCCGGCAGGAAACGGCCGGAGGCGGCGTCATAGGCCACCTTGCCGCGCGACTGCGAGAACAGGTGCACGGAGGGCGTCCAGCCGGCGGACATCAGCAGCGCATCGACCGGGATCGAGCGGGCCGAACCGCCGCCATTGCGGGCGACCGACATGGAGGAGACGCGCAGCTTGCCCTTGGTGTCGATGACCGAATGACCGGTCAGAACCTCGATGCCGAGCCTGCGGGCTTCGGTCAGCACGGCATCGCCGGGCTTCTCGCGGTTATCGACAATCGCGGCGATGGTGACGCCGGCCCGCTTCAGGTCGAAAGCCGCTTCATAGGCAGAATCGCTCGCCGTGTAGACGCCGACCTTTCGGCCGACGGCAACGCCGAAATGGTTGAGATAGGTGCGCGCGGCCGAGGCGAGCATGATGCCCGGACGGTCGTTGTTGGCGAACACCATGTGGCGCTCGATCGAACCGGTCGCGATAATCACGCGCTTGGCGCGGACCTGCCACAGACGCTCGCGCGGCAGCTTCTTGTCCGGCTTGGTGAGGTGGTCGGTGACGCGTTCGACCAGGCCGACGAAATTGTGGTTGTAGTAGCCGAAGGCCGTCGTGCGGGTGAGAACGGTCACATTCTCCATCGCCTTCAGCCTGGCGGCCGTCGCCTGCGCCCAGTCATAGCCGTTCTGGCCGTCGATCTTTACGGACGTATCGTAGTGCAGCGCACCGCCGACCTCCGGCTGTTCATCGACGAGAATGACGCGGGCGCCCGCCTCTGCGGCGGCCAGGGCTGCGGAAAGACCGGCAACACCGGCACCGGCGACCAGCACGTCGCAATAGGCGTAACGGCCGGCGTAGTGATCGGGATCCTCTTCCGTCGGCGACACGCCGAGACCGGCGGCCTTGCGGATGAAGGGCTCGTAGACCTTTTCCCAGGCGGCCTTCGGCCACATGAAGGTCTTGTAGTAGAAGCCTGCCGCGAAGAACGGCGACATCAGGTTGTTGACGCCACCGATATCGAAAGCGAGCGACGGCCAGCGGTTCTGCGATTCCACCTTCATGCCGTCGAAGACTTCCTGCACCGGCGCGCGCACGTTCGGCTGGCGGCGGGCAGCGTCGCGGGAGACGTCGATCAGCGCATTCGGCTCTTCCGGACCGGCCGAAAGAATGCCGCGCGGGCGGTGATACTTGAACGAACGGCCGACGAGATGCACGCCGTTGGCGAGCAGCGCGGAGGCAACCGTATCGCCCTCAAGCGCGTCTATGGTCTTCCCGTCGAAGGTGAAACGCGCCGTCTTGGCGGGCGTCAGGCGGCCCTGACCGGCAATGCGATTAGCACCGCTCATTTCGCGGTTCCTTCCGTGGCTTCATAGGTTTCGCCCACTTTTTCAGTGAGGTTTTTTTCGGTGGCGGTGGTCACGCCGGGAATATCCGGCTTCGGCTGGCCGGCCTTGTAGCTCATGTAGAACTTGTCGCTCACCGTATCGCGCGCCGCATTGAAGAAGCGGCCGCAGCCGTGGATATGGCGCCAGCGTTCGAAGATCAGGCCCTTCGGATTGTCGCGCAGGAAGAAGTAATCCTGGAATTCCTCGTCGCTGATCTCGGCGATGTTGGTCGAACGCGCGATGTGCGCGTCGCCGCCATGGCGGAATTCGAGCTCGGAGCGCTCTTCCTCGCAGTAGGGGCAGTAGATGAGAAGCATCGGGTTTCTCCTGTCCCGCGCCGGCCGGCCCTTCGGCCGCCGGACGCGCGGGTGAAATGGGATATCAGTGCGCCACGGCCGCGGCCGCTGCCTCGTCGATGAGGCGGCCGGTGCGGAAGCGGTCGAGCGTCAGGCCGGCGGCCAGCCGGTGCGGCTCGCCCTTGGCGATGAGATGCGCGAAGAGATGGGCCGAACCCGGCGTCGCCTTGAAGCCGCCGGTGCCCCAGCCGCAGTTGACGAAGAGGTTCTTCACCGGCGTCACGCCCTGGATCGCCGAACGGTCCGGGGTGTTGTCGGTGATGCCGCCCCACTGGCGCATCATCTTGACGCGGCGGAACATCGGGAAGAGCTCGCAGATCGCATCCAGCGTGTGCGTAATGATCTGCAGGCCGCCGGTCTGGGAATACGAGTTGTACTGGTCCGTACCCGCGCCGATGACGAGCTCGCCCTTGTCCGACTGCGAAATATAGGCATGCACCGAGTTGGACATGACCACGCAGGGGAAGATCGGCTTCATCGGCTCGGAAACGAGCGCCTGGAGCGGAACGGAATGCAGCGGCAGCTTCACATCGGCCATGGACAGGATGACCGAGTTGTGGCCGGAAGCCGATACGGCGACCTTCTTGGCGCCGATGAAGCCCTTCGACGTCTCTACACCCGTCACCGCACCGTCAGGACCGCGACGGATGCCCTTCACTTCGCAGTTCTGGATGACGTGAACGCCGCGATCGGATGCTGCACGGGCATAGCCCCAGGCGACGGCGTCGTGGCGGGCCGTGCCGCCGCGGCGCTGCAGGGCGGCACCGTTGATCGGGTAGCGGGCGGAGGCCGAGATATCGAGAACCGGCACGAATTCCTTCGCCTGCTGCGGCGTCAGCCATTCGTTGTCGATGCCGTAGAGACGATTGGCATGGACGTGGCGCTGGAAGGACTGCTTGTCATGCACATTGTGCGACAGCATCATCACGCCGCGCGGCGAATACATGACGTTGTAGTTGAGATCCTGGCTCAAGCCTTCCCAGAGCTTCAGGGAATGCTCGTAGATATCCATGCTCTCGTCATAGAGATAGTTCTAGCGGATGATGGTCGTGTTGCGGCCGGTATTGCCGCCGCCGAGCCAGCCCTTCTCGATCACGGCGATATTGGTGATGCCGTGCTCCTTGGCGAGGTAATAGGCCGCGCCCAGACCATGGCCACCGCCGCCGACGATGATTACGTCATATTCCTTG
>CBFGOD010000021.1:0-19657 GCA_965650295.1 uncultured Shinella sp.
ACCTCGTTCCAGATGACCCGGAAAGATGGGAGCCGCGACTGGCAGTTCGAAATCGCCGGTATTTTCGAAGGCGAGAACGCCAATACCGACACCTATTTCCTGCTCGCAAACTACGATTACGTCAACACCGCCCGCGCGCGCGGCAAGGACACGGTCGATGCTTTTGTCGTGCGTCCCTCAGGCGGCACGTCTGCCGCCGTTCTTGCTGCACGTATCGATGCCCTGTTTGTCAATTCGGCTGTCCCGACCCGCACGCAGTCGGAAAAGCAGTTTTTGGAAGCCTTCCTTCGCCAATATGCCGATGTCGGCCTGATTATCGATCTTGTCGTCAGTGCCGCCTTCGTCACACTGCTGATGATCGTCGTCAACACGATGGTCTTCGCCGTCCGCGAGCGCACGTTCGAGATCGGCGTGTTGAAGACGCTTGGCTTTTCGCGCGGGCAAATCCTGCAGCTCGTGCTTGCCGAAACGCTGTTCGTCTTCACGGCAGGCGGCACGATCGGGCTCATCCTGGCAAAGATCGCCACCATTGTGACCGGCCCGACGCTGGGCCTCGTCCTCTCGTTGCCGGTGTTCGCCAAGGCCGTTTCATTCATTGCAGGCTTGGGTCTCCTCACCGGACTGATACCGGCGATCAATGCCATGCGCGTGCCGATTACCGCGGCCTTCAGAGCGAGATAAAACGATGTCTTCCCTATTCAAGCAAACGCAAGTGATGATCAGAGCAAACCTCCTCAGCCTGCCGAGACGCTTTGCAATCGCCGCCTCCATGGCATTTTCCGTCGCGCTCGTCGTCTGTGTGCTTGCAGGTTTCCTGTCCATGGCCAGCGGGTTCGAGACGGCTTTGAGAAGTGCCGGCTCGCCGAGCGTGGCGGTGGTCCTCGGTGGCGGCACCAGCCAGGAGAACGGCTCCGATATTCCGGCTGCCGCCATCCGGACGATCGCGGCAATGCGAGGGGATATCGGCGTGCGGCGGGATACAAGCGGCGATCCGGTATCGTCACGGGAAATAGTGGTCGCCGTCGAAATGCGCGACGATCAAGCGGATACGGTAAAGATGCTGGCCCTGCGTGGCATGGATCCAACCGGGCCTACCTTGCGTGACGGTGTCGTGCTGACGACCGGGCGTTTCGCCAAGCAAGGTGCGCGTGAGATCGTCGTCGGTGAACGGATTGCAGAAGAATTCCCGGCACTCGCCGTTGGAAGTCGCGTGCGGCTAGGCCCGGTCGATTGGACGGTGAGCGGGCATTTCGCATCGGGCGGCAGTGCTTTCGAGTCAGAAATATGGGGTGATCTCGATACCGTTGGCTCCGCCTTCGATCGAATGGGAGAGGTTCAGAGCCTTCGCCTACGGTTGGAAGGTCCCGGCGCAATGGAAAAGCTGAAGGTGGCGCTTGGGCAAATCACCGGCACCCCTCTGGTCGCGATGACCGAAGCGGATCTGTTCGCCGCTCAGTCATCGGGCACAGCCAATCTCATTCGGCTGTTCGGATGGCCGGTGGCATTGCTGATGGCGCTCGGCGCCACCGCGGGCGCACTCAACACGATGATGAGTTCGGTGTCCGACCGGACCGTCGAAATCGCCACCATGCGCGCCTTGGGTTTCAGCCGTCTGCCAGCCTTCATCGCGACATGGATGGAGGCCGTGACGCTTGCGGCAGCCGGTGTGATCCTCGGCCTCGTGGCGTCGTGGTTCATGTTCAATGGCTGGCAGGCCAGCACCATCGGCACAAACAATGCCAGCCTGTCTTTCCGGCTCACCATGGACGAAGGCGTGATGGTGACGGCAGGCATTCTCGGTTTGGCAATCGGCGCCGTCGGAGGCGCCCTGCCAGCCTTGTCCGCGACGCGCCTGCCTTTGACGGCGGCGCTACGCGCACGCGGGTGACAACATCACCGCGTCGATGCTCCATCCCGGTCGTTGCGAAGGTGACGAGCCGGCGGCGTCACGTGGGAAGTGCAGTCGTGTATTTCACCGCCTTCAGAGCAAAGTGGGATGACGAGGTCAAAACGGCGTCATGCGTCAGAATCCCTCTCATCAAGAGGGTTTCATATTCGCGGACGTCGCCGACGACAGCTCGGATCAGATAGTCCCACTCACCTGACATCGAGTAACATTCAAGCACTTCCCGATGACTATTGATGAAGAGCTCGAAGTCACGCCGCGCAGCAGGATCATGGGACTTCATCCGGACCTGGCAGAAGACGTTCAGCCCTTTGCCGATCGCATCGGGATCGACAAGCCGGACAGTTTTACCGAGCACGCCAGCCTGTTCGAGCTTGGTGATGCGTCTCCAGCAGGAAGCCGCAGACGCCCCGACCCGTTCCGCCAATCTTGTCTGGCTGATGTCACCTTCTTCCTGCAAAGCACGGAGGATAGCTTTGTCGACCGCATCGAGAGTGAATGATTCCATTCGAAAAATCCGAAACTATGAACGTCTTAATTCATATCGTAAGGATTTGGCCCCGAGATTGAAAGGATAATCGCGCGGCAACCGAATATGCTGATCCCATGTGATTACGGGAGGATCTCATGGACCAGGTTGTCGTGAAGGGCCGCGAGCGAAACTCGCCAGACGACGGGATCGACTGGCAGCGCCTTGCCTATTATCTGCAACTGTCGCGCGCTCTGGACGAAATGGAAGAGACGCGGCTCGTTCCCGAAAAGAAGGTGCTCTATCAGTTTTCGGCCCGTGGGCATGACATGGCGCAGATCCTGTTGGGCATGCAACTGACCGGCACCCATGACGCGGCCTGCGGCTATTATCGTTCACGCCCCCTCCTGCTTTCACTCGGCGTCGATCCGGTTGATGCGCTGGGTTCCGCCATGGGGCGATCCGGCGGATATTCGGACGGGCGCGACATCGGCGTGGTCTTCAACTATCCCAATCTCTCCGGCGCATCGGCCCTTCCGATGTGCGGTGGCGTGGGTACGCAATACACGCCGACGGCCGGCTGGGCGCAGGCCATGAACTATTACTCCGATACGCTCGGGCGCCGGGAATATGCCAGGGATATCGCCGTCGTACTCGGCGGCGACGGCTCCGTTGCATCAAATGGATTCTGGGCAGCGATGACAGCGGCGACGACCCAGTCGCTCCCGATGTTGTTTTACATTGAGGACAACGGCTTTGGAATCTCGGTGCCCTCGACCATCCAGACCCCCGGCGGAAACATTGCGGCCAATCTGGCAAGCTGGAAAGACCTGCTGATTCTGGATGGGGACGGCTGCGATCCTGCCGCAGCCGCACGCCTGACGCAGGAGGCCGTTGCCTTTGTTCGAGAAATGCGCAAGCCGGCGCTGTTGCGCCTGACCGTTCCCCGGCTCCAAGGCCACAGTTTCCAGGATACGCAGACCTATAAAAGCGAGGATATCGTCCGGAAGGAATGGGAGCGGGATCCTCTGCCGCGTCTCCACGACTTTCTCGTTCCTGCCGTCATGACACCCGAGGAGTGGGACGCCACCCGGAACAAAGCGCGGGATGACGCGGAACGCGCGCGCGAAGCCGCCGAAGCGCGTCCCGTGACCGATCCCGGCACCGTGACCAGGAATGTTTTCTACAGCGGCGAGATGCAGGTCATGGGCGGCCAGCATCGCGACGGCTACGTCGCCCCCGTCAGCACCGATGTTCCGGAACGTTCGGGATCGCGGATGAACATGGTCACCGCGATCCGCAAAACGCTCGATCACGAATTGTCGATCAACGAACGTGTCGTCATCTTTGGCGAGGATGTCGGCCCGAAGGGCGGCGTCCACGCCGTGACGCTGGGCCTTCAGGAGAAGTTCGGCAACGGTCGGGTTTTCGACACGTCGCTATCGGAAGAAGGAATTGTCGGCCGTGCCGTCGGCATGGCGCTGGCCGGCCTGGTGCCGGTGCCCGAAATCCAGTTCCGGAAATATGCGGAACCTGCAAGCGAGCAGATCAATGATTGCGGCACGATCCGCTGGCGCACGAACAACCGTTTCGCAGCCCCGATCGTGCTCCGCATGCCGGGCGGTTTCTTCAAATGCGGGGATCCCTGGCACAGCCAGACGAACGAGGTCGCTTTCGTCCACCAGCCGGGCTGGAAGGTGGCGGTTCCCTCGAATGCGGAGGATGCGGTAGGCCTGCTGCGGACGTCGCTGCGAGGCAATGATCCCGTGATCTTCTTTGAACATCGCGCTATGCTCGATCACGCCTGGGCGCGCCGTCCCTATCCCGGCGACGATTTCGCGCTTCCCTTTGGAAAGGCGAAGTTCACACGCACGGGCAACGACATCACCATCGTGACCTGGGGAGCCATGGTCCAGCGCTGCGAAGACGCGGCCGAAGGCTTTTCCGCCGACGTCGTCGATTTGAGGACGCTCATGCCCTGGGATGAGGATGCCGTCCTGTCTTCGGTCAAGAAGACCCGTCGATGCCTCATCGTGCACGAAGACCTCGGTTCGGCCGGCTTCGGCGCCGAAATCGCGGCAGTCGTTGCCGACAAAGCATTCATGGATCTCGACGCCCCCATTTCTCGTCTGACCATGCCCGATATTCCAAGCCCGCATAACCCGGTTCTGTTGGATTGGGCGGTTCCGTCGGTGGAGCGGATTGCCGAGCGAATTGCAGCGCTTCTGGAGTTCTAGGGATGAGCGAAACGATCGATATTCTGGCACCGGTCGAACAGGAGGGCACCAAAGCCGTCGTTCGAAACTGGCTGAAGCAGGTGGGCGACAGTGTCGCCGAGGGTGAGGCCCTCGTCGAACTGGAGACGGACAAGGTAACCCAGGAGGTTCCCGCACCCTGTGACGGGACCCTCGTCGAAATCAGCATGAACAATGGCGACGACGCAGCACCGGGCGCGATATTGGGCCGCATGTCCACGCAACGGGCTAGCACCCCCGCCACACCGACCGTCACGGAATCGACCATCGAGCAGCAAGCCATATCCCGTCACGCCGGCATACACTATTCCCCGGCTGTTCGACGCGCCGCGGCGGAATATGGCATCGATCCGTCCACGGTCAGCGGAACCGGGAAGAGTGGCCGCGTTACCCGGGCAGACATGGATTTGGCGCATGAACGCGAGGCCGCTCCGTCCAGCTTTGCCCTGCCTCCTGCTCCAGCGAGACCGAGCGGCGACATCTTAGCCGGTCCAGCATCGGTCGCGCCCTTGGAAGGCGGTGTTTCAAGAAAGGTCCCGCATACGGCGATGCGCCTGGCCATCGCGAAGCATATGCACCAGTCCCTTGCCACCGCGCCGCAGGTGACCGCAGTCTTCGAGGCCGATTTCACGGCGATCATGCGTCACAGGGATGCCCATAAAAGCCGGATGAAGGCGGAAGGTGTGAACCTCTCATACACCGCCTATATCGTCGCGGCCTGTATCGCCGCGATGAAGATGGTCCCCGAAGTCAACAGCCGGTGGCACGCCGACAGCCTGGAGATCTTCGGCGACGTCAATATCGGGATCGGCACCGCACTCGGCGACAAGGGGTTGGTGGTGCCGGTCATTCGCCAGGCACAGAACCTCTCGCTTCAGGGCATTGCGGCACGTCTTCAGGACATGACCAGCCGTGCCCGCAACAACGCGCTTAAGCCGGAGGACCTGAAAGACGGCACGTTCACAATCTCCAACCACGGCGTTTCCGGGTCCCTTTTCGCAGCGCCGATCATCATCAATCAGCCGCAGTCGGCCATTCTGGGCGTGGGCAAGCTCGAGAAGCGGGTCGTGGTCCGCGAGGTGGACGGCATCGACACAATCCAAATCCGGCCGATGGCATATGTGTCCCTGACGATCGATCATCGGTCTCTCGATGGTCACCAGACGAACACCTGGCTTGGCGAATTCGTGCGAACACTGGAGTCCTGGCCGCAATGATGGAAGAATTCGACTTTGACGTGCTCGTCATCGGTGGTGGCCCTGGTGGATATGCATGTGCAATCCGTGCGGCCCAGCTGGGTCTCGCGACCGCCTGCGTCGAAGGGCGCGATACCTTGGGCGGCACCTGCCTGAATGTGGGGTGCATTCCCTCGAAGGCGCTTCTGACGGCTTCGCACCATTTTCACACCGCCGCCCATGGCGCGTTGTCGGATTATGGAATCAAGGTTGAAAACGTATCGCTCGATCTTTCAAAGATGATGGCCCGCAAGGACGCAACGGTTCACAGCCTGACCAAGGGCATCGATTTCCTTTTCAGAAAACACAAGATCGTGCGTATTGAGGGATGGGCGGCGTTTTCGGGACATAACAGAGTGTCGATCTCAGGTCGGGACTACACCGCGAAGTCGATTGTGATCGCGACCGGTTCCGATCCCTCACCGTTTCGATCGGTCGATGTGAACAATCAAGAGGGCATCATCATCGATTCGACCGGGGCACTCGCGCTGAAAGCCGTTCCAGAGACGATGGTCGTGGTTGGAGGTGGTGTCATCGGCTTGGAACTGGGCTCGGTCTGGAGCCGATTGGGATCGAAGGTCATCGTCCTCGAATATCTGGATGATATCCTTCCCGGTATGGACCGCGACATCCGCGTAAGGGTGAGACAACTCGTTGAAAAACAAGGGCTCGATATCCGCACCTCGGTTCAGGTCCAATCGATCGAAAGGGCTGGAGATTCCGCCGCAATCACGGTGGAAGCCGAAGGCGCTCCGGAAACCATCATGGCGGACACCGTTCTGATTGCGACCGGGCGTCGGCCCAACACATCGAAACTCCACTTGGATATCATCGGCATAGACACCGACGACCGTGGTTTCATACCGGTCGATGGTGCGGCGCGAACCGCGGTAAACGGTATCTACGCGATCGGGGACGTCACGAATGGTCCGATGCTGGCGCATCGCGCCGGAGATGAAGGCATCGCATTGGCCGAACGCCTCGCCGGCATCCCGCGCGACGTCAATCACGCCATCGTTCCGGCGGTCGTCTATACCGATCCCGAAGTCGCCAGCGTCGGGCTGACAGAAGAGGCGGCAAAGGCGACCGGACGCCCATTCCGCGTCTCGACATTTCCGATGGCCGCAAATGGCCGCGCCAAGGTGAATGGCGAGACCGACGGCTTCGTAAAAATCATTTCCGACGAACAGACCGATGTGATCCTCGGGGCTCACATCGTCGCGTCTCTCGCGGGAACGATGATCGCCCAGATCGCCCAGGCGATGGAATTCGGCGCAACGGCGGAAGATGTTGCCTATACCTGCCATGCTCATCCGACCCACAGCGAAGCTGTCAAGGAAGCAGCCCTGGGCATCGGAGGTGGTGCGATCCACGCCTGACACTATCCGAAAATACCAGTCAGGTTTGGCGCCCTCTGGCGACCGAGGGCAGATCTCTCCCGCACGGCATCCAGGCACGGCGACGGATTCGCAGGAACGCAAAACATACGGAAAACGCCGTGTCGGGTGATCGCATTGCGATAGCCCCTCTGTCTTCCGTCCCGTTCCTGTTGTAGGAGAAATCCTTGGGATTGCAGACGACCGGGAGAGAATGCGCATGGACCTGCTGACGCTTCAACATTTTGCGGGACGTGTCGGTGAAGCATTCGATCTTTCTCTCGGCGAAAGCACCGTGCCGCTGACCCTCGCCGAAACGAGGCCGGGCGGAACGCAGATTTTGCCGGGCATGAGACGGGAGCCGTTCTCCCTCCTGTTTAGAAGCAATTCGGCGGTCGTGCTCCCGCAGCAGATTTATCGCATGACGAATATCTCGCTCGGCGTCCTGGATATTTTCCTCGTTCCGGTCGCGCGCGACAAGCAGGGCATCGTCTATCAGGCGGTGTTCAACTAAACAGCCGGCGGTTCCGCAGCGGCTTTGACAGCGCGGCCCGGCCATTCCATCCGCAAATGGGTGCCATTGTCGTCAACCTCCCGGAAGGACAACCGACGATAGAGCGCCCTGGCGCGGAAGTTGTGCTGTTCGACATGCAACACGACCCTAGCCGCGCCCGCCACGACCGCTTCATGCTGAATTGCGGATAGCAGAGCCGTTCCCAAGCCGCGGCCGCGATGCTCCGGCAGAAAACCGATATCGATGACATGCCACCGATCCGGCGTACAATCCAGATAAAGGCGCCCAATCGGCACCCGATCGCATGCGACGACAAGAAAATCGGCGTTGGGAAAGCTTCCGAGATAGTGGCGGTGCTGGAAACTGAACTGCTGCCGGAGAAAGACGTCTTTTTGCTCCGGTGGCCACGGCACCGCTGCCAGTTCCTCCATGCGGAACGACTGGTAAAGTTCCAGGAAGAACGCAACATCCGACGGCACGGCGTGGCGCAACGCGATACCTGCCACGTCAATACGGGGCGGCAGGAACCGCACCGGAAAATCGGACATCGCCAAACCTTGAACAGGACTCATCCGAAGGACGGGAAAACGCCTTCAAGGGCGATGCAGTAGTTTATCGCCAGATACGGTTGTCGGTTTTCATGCGGCTGACCGTTTCCTGCCGGGCCGATCATGTTGGGAGCAAACTGCGCATCCGGCGCACCCGCATTGGAAAAAGGAATGCTTTGCGTGGGCGCGGTCAACGAATTGCCGGCGGACGGCGTCCCCGATTTTTTCGCGACGTCACCCTGATTGTAGATCCCGAACGAATGGGAGTGGGCCGGCATTTCCAGCAAACTCAGCGTGAGACTGTTTTCCCCGAAGACTTCGCCGGCCAATCGCTGGCTCAGGCCGGGTCCCGTGCCCTGATTGTTTGCGGTCCGCCCCATGAAGTTCGGCAGCTGGAACGTCGACATACCGTTGCCGCCGTAGGTTACACCAAGCAGCGAAAACAATGCCGTGTTTTGCTGGATCGCAAGCGTTGCGCCATTGCAGAACGCCCAGCCACGGGGTGCGAAGTTGAAGCCGAACAGCTGGATTTCCCCAATGAAAGGCTCTGTCATTTTTATCCCCTTATCGTGAAATGAGTTCGCATCAGCCTTGCGACGGATAGACGCCGAAAAGCGCAATGCAGAATTGCACCGTGAGTGTCGGCATCAGGTTGTCGTGGGGTTGCGTATTGCCGGCGGCCTTCGTCGAGGCCCCCGACATGCTGAAAGGCGTCAGGCCCGTGACATCGGTGGCATACAGTGTATCGCTGCCGAGCGCTCCAAGCTCCGTCGTCGTTCCGACCGTCGCCGAATCTGCCGCCGCCGTGGTCGCGAAGAAGGTGTGCGTATGCTGCGGCATCTGATTGGTGATCAGCGTCACGGCCTCGGTGCCCGCAAGTTCACCGGCGACATGAGACGACAGACCTTGCCCGCTCCCCCAATGCATGGGAACGCGTCCGCGGAGATCGGGTACGCCGAATGTGGATTGTCCGTCACCGCCATAGGTGGTGCCGAGCAGACTATACAGCGCGTCATATTGCGATATAGCCAGCAGCGAACCATCACATGCTTGCCAGCCGGTCGGCACGCGGGGAAAACCGAACATGCGTATTTCCCCGAGATAGGGAGTGCTCATCTTTGACCTCCGGCGATGGTGTTAGTTGCGGGACGGGTAAACGCCCGAAAGCGCGATGCAGAAATTGATGACGCTGTAAGGCTGCATGTTGGAATGCGCCTGTCCGCCACCCGCCGACGCGACGGTCTGTGACGACAGGGGCACCTGAGCTCCCGTCGCCTGCGCATAGATGGGAACGGAGTTCTTCGCAAAAAGCGTGCCCGTCGGATTGCGTATCGCGCCGTCGGCGGTGGTGCCGTTGCCCTGGTGAATGTGATTGGGCATCTGCTGCGTGTTCAGCGTCACGGTTTCGACGCCGCCGGTCTCCCCGATCGCATAAGGCGGGGGTTGCCAGGAAGGATCGACAGACGAACCCGCAGAGACCGGTACGCGGCCCTGCAGGTTAGGCAGCGCAAAATTGGTGGTGCCGTTCCCGCCGTAATATGTTCCCAGCAACGAGAACAAGGCTTGATTCTGACTGATCGACAAGAGTTGGCCGTTGCAGAGCGCGAAATAACGCGGCGCAAATGCGAACCCACTCATCATGATCTGCCCGAGATACACATCGGTCATGTGTTGCCCCCACCCAACAATTTAGCGACTTTGAATAGATTCTCGCAAACACTCTCGCCCATAACGCGCACCTTGGGAAGAGTGCCTTGATAATCTTTTTTGAAGGTCATTTATCGCTATCTGCGATTCAGAGTTGTATTTTCCGACGCTTCGTGCAAGTCATTGGTTAAAGCGCTGAACGGACTGACCGCGATAATGGATGACCCTCCTCGCGGCATTGCGCGCGTACAGGGGCGGGACAATGCATAAGAAATGGCTTAATAAGTCAGGCATTTCGCGCCGGCATCGCGACGGGCCGGCATTTTTCCTGGCATTCCTGACCCTGATCTCATTGATCGTCCTTTGGCCCGCAACAGCGGCACACGCCGCATGCACCTCTCCACAGACGGCGACCATAACCTCCGGCGGCACCGCAACCTTTACCTGCGCCGATTTCGGCTTCATCGGACCAGCCAACGTCTCGCCATCCCATGGCAGCCTAACCTTCGGAATACCCTCGAACACCTACGCGCTGATCTACACGAACAACGGCGACGGAGCGACATCAGACACATTCATCGTCAAGGATGATGTTGCAGCACCGATTACGTTCAACATCACGGTCAACGCATCGACTTCCCCGCTGACGGTCACGCCATCGACCGTTGCCACGCCTGCCATCGGCACCTCCTACAATCAGGCAATCAGCACGAGCGGCGGAACCGGCCCCTATACCTACGCGCTCGTGTCAGGCAGCAACCTGCCGCCCGGCCTCACCCTCTCCTCCTCCGGCGTCATCTCCGGCACGCCGACAGGCTCAGGCCCCTACAACTTTAGCGTCCGCGTGACGGATTCCACGACACCGACGGCCAATACGCTCGACAAAGCCTACAGCGTCGTCATCGCCGCGCCCGTTATTGACGTGACGCCGGACAGCCCGCCGGATGGCGGCATCGGCACGGCCTATAGTGTGCAGTTTTCCGCGAGCGGCGGCACCGCGGGCTACACCTACACCCGTGACAGCGGCAGCCTGCCGGCGGGATTGAGCCTCTCGAGCACCGGCCTCCTGTCCGGCACGCCGACGGTAGTCGGCAGTTCGACCTTCATTCTGAAGGTTCAGGACAGCACCACCATCTCGACCGGCGGCGTGCACTTCATCGCGCAGAGCGTGACCGTCACCATCAACGCCTTTCCCCCGGTTTCACTGACACCGGCAAGCGGGACCGCGCTTTCCGCCGGCACGGTGAGCACATCCTATTCCAACACCTCGATTTCGGCGACGGGAGGTTCCGGCACGATCACCTATGCCGTGACGGCTGGCGCATTGCCGGCCGGGCTCAGCATCAACACATCGACCGGCGCGATAACCGGCACGCCCACGGCGGGCGCGATCGGAACGGCGAATTTCACGGTGACCGCGACCGCCGCGACCAGCGGCTCGGTGAGCGCGAATTACTCGATCACGGTGACGGCCCCGCCCGTCGTGCTGACGCCCGCGACCGGTACCGCGCTTACCGCAGGCGTGGTTGGCTCGTCCTATTCCAACAGTTCCATTTCGGCGACGGGCGGTGTCGGCACGATCACCTATGCCGTCACCTCCGGCTCGTTACCGGCGGGCCTCAGCCTTAACACATCGAGTGGCGCGATCACGGGCACGCCGACGACCGGGGCGCTTGGAACGGCGAACTTCACGGTGACGGCGACGGCTGCAACAACCGGCTCGGCCAGCGCGAATTACTCGATCACGGTCACGGCACCGCCCGTGGTGCTGACACCCACGACCGGTACGGCCCTCACCGCAGGCGTGGTGGGAACGAGCTATTCCGACACGTCGATCTCGGCGACGGGCGGTGTCGGCACGATCACCTACGCCGTGACCTCCGGCTCGTTGCCGGCCGGCCTCAGCCTCAACACGTCGAGCGGCGCGATAACCGGCACGCCGACAGCCGGGGCGCTCGGAACGGCAAACTTCACGGTGACGGCGACGGCATCGACGACGGGATCAGCTGCCGCCAGCTATTCGATCGCGGTCACGGCGCCGCCCGTGGTGCTCACGCCCACGACCGGTGCGGCCCTCACCGCCGGCGTGGTGGGAACGAGCTATTCCGACACCTCGATCTCCGCAACCGGCGGCGTAGGGGCGCTCACCTACGCAGTCGCGAGCGGCGCGCTGCCCGCCGGACTCTCCCTCAACTCCTCGACGGGCGCGATCACGGGCACACCGACAGCGGCTGCGTTCGGCACGTCGAATTTCACGGTGTCGGCGGCAGCAGCGACCAGCGGATCGACGACGGCCGCCTATTCGATCACGATCACCGCACCGCCCGTGGTCATGTCGCCCGCAAGCGGCGCGATCACAGGAGGCACTGGGGGGCTTGCCTACTCGACGACCATCTCCGCGACAGGCGGCGTGGGAACCATTACATTTGCGGTGACCGCCGGCGCGCTGCCGCCGGGCCTCACGCTCAACACAGCGACCGGCGAAATCAGCGGCGCCGCCACGGCCATGGGCACGTTCAACGTCGGCATCACGGCAACGGCCGCGACAAGCGGCTCGGCTGTAAACACGTATTCGATCACGATCGTGGGGCCGCCGCTGAACCTGGCGCCAGCGACCGGAACCGCCTTGACGAGCGGCCTGGTCGGATCCGCCTATTCGGACACATCGGTCTCGGCGAGTGCTCCTATCGGTGCGGTCAAATACTACGGAAGCGGGCTTCCTGACGGTTTGGCAATGGACGCCACGACGGGTGCAATCACCGGAACACCAACGGCGAGCGCACTCGGCACGACGACAATCGTCGTAGACATAGAGTCGCTGGTTTTCGGAAACTTCGAGCAAGCCTCTTATACGATCACGATTGCAGCGCCGCCCGTGGTGCTGACGCCGGCGACCGGCGCGACGCTTTCGGCCGGCACGGTCGGAGTTTCCTATTCGGACACGTCGATTTCAGCCAGTGGTGGCGTCGGCGCGATCAGCTATGCCGTGACAAGTGGCGCACTGCCGGCTGGGCTCTCACTCGATACCTCTACCGGCGCGATCACAGGGACGCCGACGACAGCCGGATTGGGCACGGCAAACTTTACCGTAACGGCCACGGCTGCAACAGCGGGTTCCATATCGGCAAGCTATTCCATAGCAGTGGCGGCCCCGCCGGTGGTGATGACGCCGGTAACGGGTAGCGCACTTTCCGCCGGCACCGTCGGCGTCGCCTATTCGGACACGTCGATCTCCGCCAGTGGTGGGGTTGGAACGTTCAGCTACGCGCTGACCGCCGGCACCCTTCCAACAGGGCTCAGCCTCGACACGGCGACCGGCGCGATTACCGGCACGCCGGCCGTCGCCGCTTTCGGCACGGCAAGCTTCACGATAACGGCGACGGCGGCGACATCCGGCTCGGCATCCGCGGCCTATTCGATCACCGTCGGCGGCACCTCCGTCGTGCTCTCACCCGTCACGGGAACGGCCTTGACGGGTGGAACGGTGGGCGTGGCCTATTCGAACACCTCGATCTCGGCAGGTGGCGGCGTCGGCGCGATCAGCTTTGCCGTGACAGGCGGTGCGCTTCCATCGGGGCTCAATCTCAATGCTTCGAGCGGTGCAATAACGGGCACGCCGACGGCCGGCGCGCTGGGCACATCGACCTTCACCGTGACTGCGACGGCTGCAACCAGCGGCGCGGCTTCCGCGAGCTATTCGATCACCGTCGGTGGAACCTCCGTCGTGCTGTTCCCTGTCACGGGAACGGCCTTGACGGCCGGCACCGTGGGCGTCGTCTATTCGAACGCCTCGATCTCTGCAGCTGGCGGCGTCGGGACGATCAGCTTTGCCGTAACGAGTGGTGCGCTTCCGGCGGGACTGAGCCTCAATACGGCAACGGGCGCCATCACCGGCACGCCGACCAGTGCCGCCTTCGGAACGGCAACCTTCACCGTGACGGCGACGGCGGCAACCAGCGGCTCGGCCTCGGCGAGCTACACGATTTCGGTGGGCGCACCGGCAATGGTTCTGTCGCCCGTATCCGGCACGACACTGACGGCCGGCACCATCGGCACGGCCTACTCCGACACATCGATCTCGGCGAGCGGCGGGGTCGGGACGATCAGCTACGCCGTGACAGCCGGTGCGCTGCCGGCCGGGCTCAGCCTTGGCGCATCGACGGGTGCCATCTCCGGCACGCCGACAAACGCCGCCTTTGGCCTTGCCACCTTTACCGTGACGGCGACGGCGGCAACCAGCGGCACCGCTTCGGCCATCTATAAAATCTCCATCGGCACCACGGCGGTGGTGCTGACGCCGGCATCTGGGTCCGCTCTGACCGCCGGCACCGTCGGCGTCACCTATTCGGATACGTCGATCTCAGCAACGGGCGGCACCGGCGCGATCAGCTATGCGGTGACGGGCGGGTCGCTGCCGGCCGGGCTCACGCTCAACGCATCGACGGGCGCGATCTCCGGCACGCCGACGGCGGCGGCGCTTGGCACAGCGGTCTTCACGATCAAGGCAACGGCAGCAACGGCCGGCTCGGCGACGGCACGCTACAAAATCACCGTGTGCGGTCCTGCCGTGGTCCTGACACCCGTAACCGGCTCGGTGCTCAATGAAGGCATGGTCAGTGCCGCCTATTCCGACACGTCGATTTCCGCCAGCGGCGGGGTCGGCAAGATTTCCTATGCCGTCACGAGCGGCGCGTTGCCTGCAGGCCTGAAGATCAACGCCGGGACGGGCGCTATCACCGGCAAGCCAACCGCGGCGGCGCTCGGCACGACCCGCTTCACGGTGAAAGCCACGGCGGCGACAAGCGGCTCCGCCTCGGCCGTCTATGCGATCGTCGTCAAGGGACCGGCGGTCGTTCTGACACCGGCAACGGGTTCGACCCTGACTGCGGGTGTGGTCGGCACCTCCTACTTTGATACCGCAATCTCGGCACAGGGCGGGGTGGGCAAGATCACCTATGCCGTGACAACCGGCGCGCTGCCGGCCGGGCTGAAGCTCAACGCAACGACGGGGGCGATATCGGGCACGCCGACGGCAGGCGCATTCGGCACGACAACTTTCACCATAACGGCGACAGCCGCGACCAGCGGCTCGGCTTCGGCGCGCTACACGATTGCGGTCACGGCGCCGGCCGTCGTGCTGACGCCGGCAACGGGCACGGCTCTGAAGTCCGGGACGGCGGGCACGTCCTATTCGAACACGTCGATTTCGGCCAGCGGCGGGGTCGGCGCGATCGGCTATGCCGTGACGCGCGGAGCGCTTCCGGCAGGGCTCAGCCTCGATGCATCGACAGCAGCAATCACCGGCACGCCGACGGCAAGTGGTGACTTCACGGTCACCGTCACGGCAACCGACACCGTCGGCACGACGGCGACCGCCACCTACTCCCTTAAAATCAAGCCGCCCAAGGTCACGTTCACCTTCACGCCGGCAGGCGGTGCCCTGGACGAGGCCATGGCGGGCGAGAGCTACAGTCAGTCGATCACCGCAAAGGGCGGCTCCGGCGCGCTGGTCTATAGTATTTCTTCCGGTAAATTGCCGAAGGGCGTGGTGCTGAATGTCTCGACCGGAGAATTGACCGGCCCCCTGGCCACGGATGCGAGCGCCGGCAATTACACACTCGCCATCCAGGTGAGAGACGGCAACGGCGCAACCGGAAAAGCCAATTACACACTCCGCGTAAAGCGCCGGACAACCACCGTCATCAATATCGTCGTGGAGGTCCCCGCCGGCGGAACGCCCGCAAATGTCTATCTGAACCGCGGTGCGACGGGCGGTCCGTTCACCGCCGCGGAGCTCGCCTTCGTCACACCGGCAAATGCGGGCACGGCCACGATCATCCGCGGTGACGTCGCATCTGCGGCAGCCGCCGAAGCGCCGGTCGGCTGGTATCTGAAATACACGCCCGACCCCGCCTATTCGGGTGAGGTACAGGTCGGTTACCGGCTGATCAGTGCGCTCGGCACGTCCAATACCGGCGTCGTTACCTACCGGCTGGCCCACGACCCTGCCAAGGTCGCGGACGATATCGATGCACTCGTGCGTGATTTCGTCCAGACGCGACAGGACCTGATCTCCTCGACGATCAAGGTGCCGGGACTTCTGGAGCGTCGGCAGATGGAGGAAGCGACCGATCCTGTGACCGCCCGCATGACGCCATCCGAAGACGGCATGACCGGCAGTCTCTCGACCAGCCTGCGGCAGATGGAGGCCGCCCGCGACCATGCCGATGGCGTCAGCGCGGCCGCATCCTCGCCGTTCAACATCTGGATCGACGGTGCCTTTCTCGCCCACAATCGAGACGGCAATGACGGCCGCTGGGGCAGTTTCGCCATGATCAGCCTCGGCGCGGATTACCTCCTGACCGACAAGGCGCTCGTCGGCCTGTCGTTCCACTACGACAGGATGACGGACCCGACGGACGAGGATGCCGAGCTTACAGGTAACGGCTGGCTGGTCGGCCCCTATGCTTCCTTCGAGATCGCGCGGAACATCTACTGGAATGCCAGCCTGCGCTATGGCGGATCGTCCAACGATATCGACACGGCATTCTGGGACGGCAGTTTCGACACGACCCGCTGGATGGCCGACACTTCGCTCGAAGGGCAATGGAACCTCGACGAAGCCACGACAATCACGCCGAAACTGCGCATCGTCTATTTCTCCGAAAGCGTCGATGATTACGCCGTGAAGAACGATGCGGGAGACACGGTCGCAATCGACGGATTCGACCAGGAGCAGTTCCGCGTGAGCCTGGGGGCTGAAATCGCACGGTCGTTCACGCTGGAGAGCGGCACGCAGGTAACGCCGAAACTCGGCGTGACGGGCGGCTATTCGGGCCTCGACGGCTCCGGCGCCTTCGGCTCGCTGACCGCCGGCGTGGCGTTGCAGACCGCAAACATGTGGATGCTGGACCTGAGCCTGCTTCTCAATATCGCCGAAAGCGGCGAAACGTCCGCGGGCGGACGCATCAAGGCCGCCAAGCAGTTTTGAGTTTGCCTGTCTGGCGGGCAGCACCCGTGACCGCCAGCACACGGGTGATGTGCCAAGCTGCTTAGACCAAGATAGGCAACGCCAGGGCCACCATGTATCGCGATAACGCTATGCATGGTCGAGCAGCGCCTCCTCGGTGGCGACAAACAGCGCCCGCAGACCGCCTAAAAATCCGCCGCCGCTTGTCCCTTCAACCAATGCCAGGTGTCCCGCACGTCCTCGTCCTTCAGTCGCTCCTGGCTGGATAGGGCATACCATCCGCGCCCGCTCTCGATGACGTCCGCAAGAGGTTGAATCAATTTTCCTGTGGCAAGAGCGTCTTGCGCCAGGAACAGACTCGCGAGAGCGACACCCTGGCCGAGCTCGCCTGCCGCAAGGGCAATATCGCTGTCGCTGAAGTTCATGCCTGTCCAGACAGAGGCCGGCACGATCCCTCGATCACTGAACCAGTCGGCCCAGCCGATCGCACCTTCCTCGTGGATCAGGGGCAGTGTCAACAGATCGGCGGCCGTGCGGATCATGCCTGCAAGGGCGGGCGCTGCAACGGGCGAAAGGCTGCTGCGCGCGATCAGAATGCTTTCCCCGCCCGCCGGGGGCTCGCGCGCGTGAATGATGGCGATGTCGACCTCCATCGTTTCGAAATCGACCGCCGCACCACTCGTATCCAGCCAAGGTTCGCAGGAGGGAACAGCCGCCTTCAATGCCGGCAGGCGCGGCAACAGCCATCGCCGCGTAACGTCCTTGGGCGCGTAGATCACGACACTGCCTGGTTTGCGGTAGGGCTCCAGCCGCCGATACCCCTCCTCCATCATCTCAAGACAGCGCCTAACGGTGCGGTGATAGTCGCGCCCGGCATCCGTGAGGCGCACCTCACGGCCGATACGCAGGAACAGCGGCTGGCCGATCTGTGCCTCGAGCAAGCGCATCTGATGGCTGATAGCCGATTGCGTCAGGCCCACCTCCTCCGCGGCGCGACTGAAACTTTCAAGCCGGGCCGCAGCCTCGAAACCCTTCATGAACTGGGTCGGCGGAATATGGCGAAACTTGACCATTCATGAATTCCATTCACCTTGAGCAGGAATGCTTCTCGTTTGTATCGGCGCATCCCTGAATCAACAATGAGCGTCATACATGGATAGGAGTCAATCATGGACACGACGATACAGTCGCGACAGCACCTGAAGCTGCGCCGCCCAGGCGAATTCGAACCCCATGCCAAGACATGGATGGCCTGGCCGCACCGCCAGGATCTCTACGGTGCATGCCTGCCCGACATGCAGCGCGCTTATGCCAATGTCGCGGCTGCGATCGCGCAATTCGAGCCCGTCAGCATGGTGGCCCATCCCGATCACACGCAGAGCGCCCGGGCACAGCTTGCCGATGCCATCGAGATCGTCGCGCTGCCGATCGACGACTGCTGGATCCGCGATTCCGGCCCGACTTTCCTCAAGCGCGCCGACGGCGGCCTTGCCGGCGTCTCCTGGCGCTTCAATGCCTGGGGGCGCAAACACGCGCCGTTCGATACCGACGACGCTCTGGCCGGCCGCGTTCTGGCCTATGAAGAGGCCGCAATCATCCGGTCCTTTCTTCACTGCGAGGGCGGCTCGCTGGCGTGCGACGGTGATGGCACCTTGATCGTCACGGAGACGAGCCTGCTTCATCCCAACCGCAATCCCGGCCTCTCCAAGGCCTGGGTCGAGCAGGAACTCGTGAGAATGCTGGGCCTCGAAAAGGTCGTTTGGCTGCCCGGCGATCCGCTCGATCTGGAAACCGACGGCCATGTCGACGGCATGTGCTGCTTCGTGAAACCCGGCGTCGTGATGTTTGAATACAATCCCGATCCGACCGATCTGCACGGCCGCATCCTCGCCGACAACCTGGCGGCGCTTAAAAGTCAGACGGATGCGCGTGGGCGCAGTTTCGAGGTCATCCCCATCCCGGAAGCCTATGACGTGGAAGCGACCAGCGAGGTTTTTGCCCGCTCCTACATCAATTTCGCGCTGACCAATGGCGGTGTCGTAATGCCGACCTTCGGACGCCCGTCCGGTGACGAGGCCAGGGCAGCGGTCGCCCGCGCCTTCCCGGATCGGCGGATCGTCACGGTCGATATGGGCGCCGTCGCTCCCGGTGGCGGCGCCATCCATTGCATCACGCAGGAGCAGCCGCTGTGAACCGGCGCGCCACAATGGTGTCACGCCGCAGCTTCGTTCTGGCGACAGCGGGCCTGGCGCTTTTACCCGCGGCCCATAGCCGTGCCGCAGAGGAGGATATCCGGATGGTGAACGTTCCCGCCGAAGCCGACCCGCACGAGAGAACATGGATGGCCTGGCCCTCGACGCCGCGATTCTATGGCGGCCCCGGCGCCTATTTCGAAAGCGTGCAGGAAACACTTGGCCGGCTTGCCGCGGCGATCGCCGAAAACGAGCCCGTTTCCATGGCGGCGCCCGCGGATCAGCATGCATTGGCAGCCCGCCTCTGCGGACCGAAGGTCGAGATCGTCGATATCCCGACGGACGACATGTGGGCACGCGACAGTGGCCCGGTCTTCGTCCGCAAGAAAGACGGCGGTGTCGCCGCCGTCGATTTCGGTTTCAACGGCTGGGGCAACAAGCAGCCCCACGCCAGCGACGGCAAGCTCGCCGCGCAGATTGCGACGCTGCTGAAGGTCGATCGTCACGATGCAGACCTTTGCGGCGAAGGCGGCGGCATGGAATAT
>CBFGOD010000022.1:0-19345 GCA_965650295.1 uncultured Shinella sp.
GAGCACGCCGAGCGGAACGCCGATCAGCGCGCCGATGATCGTGCCAACAGTGGCAAGCTCCATCGTCGCAGGAAAGACCCGGCGGATATCGGTCATGACGGGGTTGGTCGTCAGCACCGAGGTGCCGAAATCACCGCTGAGCACGCCCTTCATGTAAAGCCAGAACTGCTGGTAGTAGGGCAGATCCAGCCCCATCTCCAGCCGGACGCGCTCCACCACATGGGCAGGCGCCCGGTCGCCGACGATCGCCAGCACCGGATCGATCGGCACGACGCGACCGATGAAGAAGGTGACGGCGAGCAGGCCGAGATAGGTGGTGGCGACAACCACGAGGAAACCCGCCACCGATTTCAGCCTCGCGGAGGCGCGCCGGTTGGCGCGCCTTGCAGACTTCTGACGTGCAACAGCGCTCAAGGAGCTTGTCCTTCAGCTCACTGCTTGGTCACGGATGCAAGGAAGTTCGTGTCCATGGACGGACCGAGCTTGTAGTTCTTCACCGCGCCGCGCAGGCCGGCCGCTTCGATCTGCTGGAAGATCATGACGAAGGGGCTGGTCTCCAGCGCTTCCTGCTGCAGCTTCTGGTACATTTCGGCGCGCTTGCCGTTGTCACGCTCAAGAAGCGCGGCCTTGGATTGCGCCGTCAGCTCCGGAATGTCCCAGGCATTGCGCCAGGCAAGCGTCTTGACCGATGCGTCGTCGCCGTTGTCGGGGTTGGACGTGAAGGCCTCGCCGTTCGAGTTCGGATCCCAGTAGTCCATGCCCCACTGGCCGATATACATATCGTGGTTGCGGGCGCGGTATTTGGTCAGCGTCTGCTTACCGTCGCCGGGAATGATCTCGATCTTCACGCCAGCCTGGCCGGCGGTCTGCTGGAAGGATTCGGCAATACCCGTCACCGGCTGCGTGTTGCGCACGTCGAAGGTCACGGAGAAGCCGTCCTTCAGGCCGGCCTTTTCCAGGAGTTCCTTGGCCTTCGCCACGTCGAACTTGTAGGGGCTCGCCTCCAGCGCGCCGAGCACGCCCTTGGCCTGATAGGTCTGGCGGATTTCGCCGATGCCCTTGAGCAGGGTCGAGCCGATCGCGTCGTAGTCGACGAGATATTTGAAGGCCTCGCGCACCTCGGGCTTGGCGAGGTTGGCGTTCTTCTGGTTGAGGCTGATGTAATAGACCGTGCCCTTCGGCGCGCTGGTCGTCGCCAGATCAGCATTCTTGGAAACGGCGTCGAGATCGCCCGGCTCCAGGTTGCGCGCGACATCGACGTCGCCGGCTTCCAGCATCAGGCGCTGCGTGGCGCTTTCCTTGACGTGGCGGTAGATGACGCGGGCGAGCGCAGGCTTTTCGCCGTAATAGTTGTCGTTGCGCTCCAGCACGAGGATTTCGTTGGCGCGCCAGTCGCGGATCTTGAACGGGCCGGAGCCGGCATAGTTGGTCTTCAGCCAGCCATAGCCGAAATCGGTATCGTACTTGTATTCTGCGTCCGGCGTCTTGGCCTCGGCATGCTCCATCACCAGCTTCTTGTCGATCACGGCGCCGACGGTGGCGGTGAGGCAGTTCAGCACGAAGCTCGGCGCATAGGCCTTGTCCACGGTGAAGACGAAGGTGTTTTCGTCGGCGGCCTTGGCCTTTTCGGCGACATTATCGCCCGTCAGGCCGAACTGGGTGAGGATGAAGGCAGGGCTCTTGTCGAGCTTGACGACGCGCTCGAAGGACCAGGCGACATCCTCGGCGGTGACGGGGTTGCCGGAGGCGAACTTGATGCCCGGCTTCAGCTTGAACGTATATGTGAGGCCGTCATCGGAAACGGTCCAGCTGTCGGCAATTCCGCCCTTGACCTTGGTCGTATCGGCGATATCAAGACGCACAAGCATGTCATAGGCATTGCCGATGAATTCAGCCGGCGACAGCTCGAAGGATTCAGCCGGATCGAGCGTGATCGTGTCGTCGATCGCCCAGGCCTGGACGAGCGTATCGGCCGGCGTTTCGGCGAAAGCCGGCGCCATGCCGCCCGAGACGAGCAGCAGCGAGAAGGCGGCACCAGCAAGCAGCGGACGCATGCGGCTCGAAATCGTTTCCCTGTTCATTTCCGTTCCCCGTTCGTTGACGATGACCTTCGGCATCCGATGTCCGGATGTCATTTTCGTAAGTCAATCATACTATTGACGGGAAAGACAACCCCTCTTTCTGGCCGTCCCCATTCCTGAAAATGCCGTCTCGGGGCACCATGGATTTCACGGCAAAACGCCTTTACTCCTTCCATGGACCGGAGCCCTGCCGCGCCGGGCACATGGAACGAGGGGAAACGCATGCTTGTCGGAATAACGATCCTGCTGGTCTTTCAATTGATCGGCGAAGTGACGGCCTATTTTCTCGGCGGCTTCGTGCCGGGTCCGGTCATCGGTATGGCGATGATCGCCGTGGTGCTGACGCTGACCGGCGGCGTGAAGACGCTTCAGCCGGCGCATCAGCGAACCCTGGAGACGTCGCGGTCCATCCTCGCCAATCTCGGCATTCTCTTCGTGCCGGCCGGCGTGGGCATCATCCAGCATCTCGATCTCATCCGCGACCGGGGTTTTGCGCTGCTCGCCATAGTGCTGTTTTCGACGGTGATCACACTGACGGTGACCGTCTGGGTGTTCATCCTGGTGAAGCGTCTTTCCGGAGGCTATGCCGATGAATAGCGCGCTCTGGGTCTATCTCGCCACATCTCCCCTCCTCTGGCTGACGGGAACGCTGGCCGTCTGGCTGGCCGCCACCGCCATTGCAGGCTTGCGCCCCGGCAATCCGCTGCTCAACCCGATCATGCTGACGATCGCCGTCATTGCCATCGCGCTCTGCCTCGCCGGCATCGACTACAAAACCTATTTCGAAGGTGCGCAGTTCATTCATTTCCTGCTCGGGCCGGCCACCGTCGCGCTCGGCATTCCGCTTTACGAAAAGCTCTCGCTGGTGAAGAGCAACCTCGTGCCGATGCTGGCCGCCCTCATTGCCGGCAGCCTCACCGCCGTCGGCGCGACGGTCTTCTTCGCGCATCTCTTCGGCTTCTCGTCGTCCGTCGTGGCCTCGCTTGCGCCGAAATCCACCACGGCGGCCGTCGCCATGGCGATTTCCTCCGGCCTCAACGGTGATCCGGCGCTGACCGCCGCCGTCGTCGTGCTCACCGGCATCTGCGGCGCCATCATCGTCACGCCGATGATGAATGCCATGCGCATCAAGGACTACAGCGCCCGCGGCTTCGCCGTCGGCCTTGCCTCGCACGGTATCGGCACGGCACGCGCCTATTCCGTGGACCCGGTCGCCGGCCTGTTTTCCGGCATAGCTATGGGCCTCAACGCCGTCCTGACCTCCCTGATCGTCCACCTCTTCCTCTAGGTCCCGGTGGCGAGGGCGAGTGGCCTGCACGGTAGCCGCATGCTCTTCCCAATCGTTATATTTCATGAGATATAACGTTAAAAGGATAAGCCATGCCGACCCAGCCCCGTCTTCTGCCACCCGCCGCGCCTGTTTCGCTGCTTGTTCCCCCAGCCAGCAGGCAGGCGCAGGTCGCCGGAGAGAAGACTGGGGCACAGCGTCTGAAGACCTGGGACATTCCCACGACCTTTCATTGCTCGATCATCGGTACCTGCCTGACGAATGGCGAACTGCGCCAGGTCCTGCTCAAGGCGGGCCAGGAGGACGCGAAAACCGCGACCGACCACAGCCTGCACGGCCGTGGCGTGCGCCTCGCCGGCCAGCGCGACCAAGCGGCGAAACTGCTCAACAAGGCGCTCGACAGACGCCACGAGGCCGCCATCAAGCGCATTCCCCGCCAAGTGGACGAGGCAGCACTCCGACGCATCTGGCGCGAAAGCTTCGACCGCGGCGACATTGCCGGCCCTTACTGGGCGCTGATGAGCCATCCGGCGACGCCGCCCGCCCTCGTGCGCGACATTTTCGGCGAAGTGCACATGCTCTCGCATCTCGTCGGCAGCGCCAGCCGTCTCGATATCGCCCGTCTCACCCAACTGGAAAAAGAACTGGAAGCCGAGCGGGAAAAGACCGCCCGGCAGGAAATGCGCCTGAAAACTGCCGCCGAGGAGCGCATCGCCTTGCAGCAGCGTCTTCGCCAGATGGAAGAGCGCGCCGTCAACGCCGAAGCGCTGGCCGCCCATGCCCAGCGCCCCCGTAGTGAAGACATCGCCATTCCCGGCCGCGCCGACGCGGAGGATACGCGCGCCGGCCTGCTCGCCCGGCGCCTGAAGGAAACCGAGGACCGCTACGGTGCCCTGCAACGGGAACTCGAACAGTTGCAGGATCTGTCCCACTCGATCCTGCGCGAGAACGAGACGCTCGAAGCCATCATCGCCGCCGAGGACGGGCTTGGCGCCAAACACGTCATCCCGCAACAGAGCGGCCCTGTGCTCTATGTCGGCGGCCGGCGCAATCTGTTCGATCATCTCCGCGCCTGCGCGGAAACCCGCAATGTCGATCTGCTGCTGCATGACGGCGGCATGGAGGACAGTACGACGCTGTTGCCCGCGCTCGTCGGACAGGCCGCGACCATTCTCTTCCCGGTCGATCACATCAGCCACACGGCCGTCGGCCTCGTGAAGCGCCTGTGCCGCGAACAGGGAAAATCCTATCTGCCGCTGCGCTCGGCCGGTCTCGCAAGCTTCCTCGCCGCCATATCCGGTGCCGGCGGCGCCTATGGTCGCCTCTAAAGCAATTTCAGCAGTGCGAAGCGGTTTTGCGTCCGGAATTGCGCAAAACGGAGCGTTTTCTCAGTTCGAAGAGAAGCGGAAATGCTCCAGCAAAGAGCTGGCTTGATCTTCGGCCGTTTTGCTGACAGGAGCCGGGAGGTGCGGGTGATCGGACCAGCACCCACGCCGGAGACCGACGATGCATTCCACTCCCCAGAACCATGCTCACCCGCTCGGTTTCCTCATAGCCTTCGGCACCGGTGGCCTGCTGGCGCTGATGGTGCAGTTCAACGGCGCGCTCGCCCATCACGGCAATTCGCTGTTCTCCTCCTGGGCCGCCCACGCGACGGGAACCGTCGCCGCGCTGCTTTTCCTCCTCGTTTTGCCCCGCCGGCGCCCATCTTTGGAACCAAGGCCGCCCGCGCCGCTCTGGGCCTATCTTGGCGGCCTCTCGGGGGCGGCGACGGTCGTGCTCTCTTCCATGGCGGTCAATTCGCCCGCGGGCCTGCCCGGCACGCTGGCGCTCGGGCTTGCCGGCCAGCTGGTCTTCGGCCTCGTCGCCGATGGCTGGGGCCTGTTCGGCCTGCCGAAGCGCCGCATCACCATCCGGGATTTCTCTGCCCTAACCCTTGTTCTGGCCGGTAGCCTGCTGATCCTTCTGGCCGGGAGGGGTGCAGTATGAGCCCGTTCATCCTGATTGCCGGTGCAGCCGGCCTCCTAGTCGGCCTCAGCCGCCAGCTCAATGGCCGGCTCAGCCTTTCGACCTCGCCGTTGATCGCCTCGTTCTGGAACCACTTCGTCGGCTTCATCGCGCTGACGCTGCTCGGGCTCGCCCTCGGCGGCCTGTGGCCCGCGGGTGCCACGGATGCGCCCTGGTATGCCTATCTCGGCGGCCCGATCGGCGTCGCCTTCGTGGCGCTCAGCAGCTGGCTCGTCGCCCGCATCGGTGCCGTCAATACCGCGCTTCTCATCATCGGCGGCCAGATGGTGTGCGGCCTCGCGATCGATCTCCTGCAATCCGGCAAGTTCTCGCTCTGGCTCTCCAGCCTCGGCGTTGTGCTCATCATGGCCGGCATGGTGGTTGCCCAGCGCCGGCCGCGCAGCTAACGCTTAGAACGTCGTCACGCCATGGGCACTGGCGACGGCGCGGCGCAGATCACCGATCGCATCGTTCGAGGCCGCCGGCAGTTCCTGGCCCTCCAGATCCCTAGGCATCTTCCAGCCGGGCTCGACGCCCTCCATGTTCGGCAGCTCATGGGCGATGCCCTTGTGGCAGTCGATACAGGTCGCCTTGCCCGGCAGGAGATATTTCGAGTGGATGTCGGCGGCGCGTTGCGTCTGCTTGGTGAAGTCCATGGCCACGGCGGAATGGCAATTGCGGCATTCCAGGCTGTCATTCGCCTTCAGGCGCGCCCATTCGTGTTTGGCAAGCTCCAGCCGCTTGTCGAGGAATTTTTCGCGGGTGTTGATCGTGCCGAAGATCTTGCCCCAGACTTCCTTCGAGGCCTGCATCTTGCGGGCGATCTTGTCGGTCCATTGATGCGGCACGTGGCAATCCGGGCAGGAGGCGCGCACACCGGAGCGGTTGGTGAAATGCACCGTGTTGGTCAGCTCCTGATAGACGTTGTCCTTCATCTCATGACAGGAGGTGCAGAACTTTTCCGTATTGGTCAGTTCCAGCGCCGTGTTGAACGCGCCCCAGAACATCACGCCGCCGACGAAGCCGCCAAGCGTCAGGAAGGCGAGGCTGAGGGTCGCCGCCGGCGTCGTCAGAATGGTCCAGACCCAGAGGAGGATTGCCCTGATACGCGCCATCATCACTCGCTTCCCGCACCGGTGACGCCGAGCTCGCTCATGTCCTTGAACGTATTGCCGACGAGCGGCTTCTTGTCGGCCTGCGGCACATGGCAGGCGGTGCAGAAATAGCGCCGCGGCGAGACGTCGGCGAGCATCTGGCCCTCACGCGTCATGTAGTGGGTGACGCTGATCATCGGCGCGCCGGCATCCTGCGAGAACTCGCGCTTGTGACAGGACAGGCACCGGTTGGCATTGACCGACAGCTGGTAGCCGTCGATCGAATGCGGAATGATCGGCGGCTGCTCAGGATAGGCGCGCATACGCCTGATATCGTCGACGATCCACTTCGGCAGCGGATCGGCCGGCACTTCCTGCATCTTGTCTCCGTCAGGGCCGGAGAGCTGCGGCACCATCTGCGCCATGGCGCTGGTGGCGATCACGGCGGCGCTGAGCGCGGCCAGCACCCATCCTCTGGGGAGGGTTATGCGACGGGTACGATCTTGACTGCGCATTTCTTGTAATCCGTCTGTTTCGAGATGGGATCGGTGGCGTCGAGCGTGACCTTGTTGATGAGCTGGCTGGCATCGAACCACGGCACGAAGATCACGCCTGACGGCATGCGGTTTCGCCCGCGCGTTTCGACGCGCGAACGGATTTCGCCGCGCCGCGAGATGATGCGGATTTCCGAGCCCTGGTTGAGGCCGCGCTTGCGGGCGTCGTCCGCATTCATGAAGCAGCGTGCGCCCGGAAATGCCTTGAAAAGTTCGGGCACGCGCATCGTCATCGAGCCGGAATGCCAGTGTTCGAGCACGCGGCCGGTAACGAGCCAGGTATCGAATTCGGCATCGGGCGATTCCGCCGGCGGCTCGTAGGGCACGGCGATGATGGCCGCCCTGCCATCCTTGTTGCCGTAGAATTTCACGCCTTCGCCCGGCTTCACATAGGGGTCGTAACCCTCGCGGTAGCGCCACAAGGTTTCCTTGCCATCGACGACCGGCCAGCGCAGGCCGCGCACCTCGTGATAGGTGTCGTAGGGCGCCAGGTCATGGCCATGGCCGCGACCGAAGGCGGCATATTCCTCGAACAGGCCCTTCTGGATGTAAAAGCCGAAATGCTGGGCCTCGTTGTTGGCGTGCTCGGGCTTGACCTCGCTGATCGGGAATTTCGCGACGTCGCTGTCGGCATAGAGCACCTGATAGAGCGTCTTTCCCTTGTAGTCGGGGTTGGCAGCCAGGATGTCCGCCGGCCAGACCTCATCCGTCGTGAAACGCTTGGAGAATTCCACCAGCTGCCAGAGATCGGAGCGCGCCTCGCCCGGCGCCTGCACCAGTTGGTGCCAGACATGGGTGCGCCGTTCCGCATTGCCGTAGGCCCCCTCCTTCTCCACCCACATGGCGGCAGGCAGCACGAGATCGGCGCTCATTGCCGTGATCGTCGGATAGGCATCCGACACAACGATGAAATTGTCCGGATTGCGATAGCCCTGATAGGTCTCGTTCGAGGTGTTCGGGCCGGCCTGGACGTTGTTGTTGACCTGCACCCAGTAGAAATTCAGCTTGCCGTCCTTGAGCATGCGGTCCTGCTGGACGGCGTGATAACCGGGTTTTTCCGGGATGATGCCGTGCGGGATCCGCCAGATTTCCTCCGCGTGTTTGCGATGTTCCGGATTGGTCACCGTCATATCGGCGGGCAAGCGGTGGGCGAAGGTACCGACCTCGCGCGCCGTGCCGCAGGCCGAGGGCTGGCCGGTCAGCGAGAACGGGCTGTTGCCGGGCTCGGAAATCTTGCCCGTCAAGAGATGCAGGTTATAGACCATCTGGTTGGCCCAGACGCCGCGCACATGCTGGTTAAAGCCCATGGTCCAGAGCGACATGACCTTACGATCAGGGTCGGCATAGAGCTCGGCGAGCTGCTTGAGAAAGCCCGCCTCGACGCCGGTCATCTCGACGGCCTTTTCCAGCGTGTATTCGGCGACGAAAGCCTTGAACGCCTCGTAGTCGATCGCCTCGGTCTTGCCCGGATCGGCGGCGTTGACCGCCTTCAGCTCGACGGGATTGTCGGGCCTCAGGCCATAACCGATATCGGTGACGCCGCGCACGAACTTCGTGTGGTTCTTCACGAAATCCTCGTTCACCCGTCCAGTCTGGATGATGTGGTTGGCGATATAGTTGAGGATGACGAGGTCGGTGCCCGGCTTGAAGACCATCGGGATATCGGCCAGGTCCATGCTGCGATGGGTGAAGGTGGAAAGCACCGCCACGCGTACATGTTCGTTGCCGAGCCGCCGGTCGGCGATGCGGGTCCACAGGATCGGATGCATCTCCGCCATGTTCGAGCCCCAGAGCACGAAGGCGTCGGCATGTTCGAAATCGTCGTAGCAGCCCATCGGCTCGTCCATGCCGAAGGTGCGCATGAAGGCGTAGGCAGCGGAGGCCATACAGTGGCGGGCGTTCGGATCGAGATTGTTCGAGCGGAAGCCGGCACGCATCAGCTTGGTTGCGGCATAACCCTCGAAGATCGTCCACTGGCCGGAGCCGAACATGCCGAGCGCCGTCGGACCCTTTTCCTTCAGCACCTTCTTGGCCTGTTCAGCCATCACGTCGAAGGCCTCTTCCCAGGTCACCGGCTCGAATTCGCCGTCCTTGGCATAGGCGCCGTCACGCTTGCGCAGGAGCGGCGTCGTCAGGCGATCGGCACCGTACATGATCTTGGACAGGAAATAGCCCTTGATGCAGTTCAGGCCGCGATTGACCTCGGCCTGCATGTCGCCATGGGTGGCGACGACCTTGCCTTCCTTGACGCCCACCATGACGCCGCAGCCCGTGCCGCAGAACCGGCACGGCGCCTTGTCCCACTTGATTTCGAGCGCGCTCACGCCGCCGGGCACCGGCTGGGCGGCCGCCGGCAGTGCAATGCCGGCCGCCGCCGCAGCGACGCCCGCCGCCTGGGCCTTCAGGATGTCACGCCGCGTCAGTTCGCTGCCCATCAGCCTCGTCCCCTTCCATTTCGACATGTTCGAAAACCATGTTTGCCGCGATCACACCGTCGAGGAGCGAGATGCGCATCAGCGTATCGCCCAGTACTCCGGTCGACGGCCCCTCTATGACGATGACGATCTTGCCCTTGTCCGCGCCGTGCACCTCGACATTGCCGAAGCCGGCAAGGGCCGCCAGCACGCCGTCGATCCCGCCGGGTTTGGTGGCGATGACCGCGCTGGAAATGTGATGTTGCCGCCGTTCAGGCATAGGCGGCCTCCGCGCTCTGCGGCGCGATCGAAACCGCGCCGACGGGACAGACGGACATACAGGCGCCGCAGCCCGTACAGGCTTCCGCCACCAGTTCCGGCACGAAGGGTCCGCCAAGCACCGGACGAAACCGGATCGCGCCAGTGGGACAGGCGTCCCGGCAGGCCTGACAGTCGACGCGTTGGAAGGGCAGACAGGAGGCTGCAATCTCGACACTATGGGTAAAGCGTGTTGCCGGAGCGCCGGTGAACACCGGCTCCGGACAGCTTTGCGCACAGACATCGCAAAAGGTGCATTCACCGACAGAAAAATCCAGCGTCGGCAGATGATCGACCAAGCTGACGATGTGCTCGGGACAGTGCTCGACGCAGGCGCCGCAACCCGTGCAGGCGGCAAGTGCAGCCTCTTCCACGCCGGGCGGGCGGATTGCGACGGGCGCGTTCCGCCTGCCGCCTCTCAGAAAACCCCGCCTTGAAACCATGTCCTGTTGCTGCATGGCCTGCCCTCAATGAGCCGGCGGGCCGGGCGGCCCGTAGATGATCTGGAATCCCCAGACGAGGAAACCGTAGCCTCCCACGATGCCAACCGCGAGGATGGGCCAGATGCCGAAAGCGAGGATGAGAAACGTGATCAGCTCGCGGCGCCGGCTGGGTTTCGCCACCTGCGGCGGCAGATGCTCTGTCGAGACTTCGGACAAGGCTGGCTTCCTCCGAGGACAAGATCACTGGCACGATAGTAGCACTGCAAATCTGGAAATAAAGTAGAAAAAACAGCTATTTTTAGCCACAGCAAGATTTGCGTAATATCAATTATCGATATATCCACATAGATATAACGATACTGAAGTATCCGTGCTACGCGAGTAAAACAATACGGACATATCGAATAAAATTACGGGTAAGATTAGAAGTTTCGAATTCCCTTGACTTGCAATCTCCCTGCTTTCATTGACCTCCATCGTCAAGGCTGCTCACAATAAAGGAAGCCGCATCTCAGCCATATCCCAAGGCCGCAGATCGACCGCGCGAGACCCAGGCCGCCCCTTCTTGCTGATGCAGAAAACCATTCGAGAAGCGAACGTCCGGATAGACCATCGCCAGCTCAGCCAGCGCTTTTTCGCCATCGATCCGCCCGTCGAGCACGGCGCGGTAGAGGGCGGCAACGCGAACCATGTCGCAATCCTGCGGAGAAAGCCTGACACGGGCGAGCCCCGCCTTGACCAATGGTGCGAGATCATCGAGCAGAACGGCACAGCTGTTGGACATGGTCTGCACGCCGTTCAGCACGAGAAAGGACTGGCGATCGAGGGTGCGCAACGGCAGACCGTCCGGATCCTCGCCGCATATGAACTGACAATTATCCTTGGTCAGCCCTTTCGAGCGCGCATGGGCACAACGCGCGGAGATGGCGAGCGGCATGCGCCCGAAGGCGAAGAGTTCGAAGCAAAAGCCGGGCATCGACGCGAGCATCTGCCGGATGGAATTGGCCGGCAGTTCCGGCGGCAGGCAAATGTTGTCGGCGCCACGCGCCGCAAGCGTACGCGCCGTCGCGGTATTGTAGACATTGACCAGCGGGCCGATCGAATGCGCCCGCCCCTTGAGCAGCCCAAGCGCAGAAAGATCGTTCGCTTCCACTGGATGAAGGCTGTCGCGGATCAGATCGCGCACATGCCGGCTTTCGCGTTCCAGCGTCACCATGGCGAGCGTCGAGAGCATGACCCGCTTGCCCGCCGTTTCCAGACGTTCGATGACATCCGCGACATGCGGCTCGCTGAAATGCTGCCGCTTGGAACAGACCGTCTCGCCGAGCGTGACATATTCGACATCGGCTTCATCGGCGATGCGGAAATAGAAATCGCGCCATTTCGGCCCATCCCAGAGATAATAGACCGGCCCGAGGCTCAATGCCGCCCGCTTCGTTTGCATACTGTCGTCTCCTATCGCCAGCGCTTGTCGTAAGCGCCGGAGGTCGTGCGCTGCCCCTCGCTCATGGCCCGAAGGCGGGAAACCAGCGCGGCGCGCTCCGCCGGGGTCGCGCCAAGCGCCTTCTTCAGGGATGAAACCACCTCGGCGACATAGGCTTTGCCGCGCTGGCGCCCCTCGATCTTCAGCGCCGAAACGCCCGCCGCTTTCAGCGCGTCGATCTCGTCGATGACATCGAGCGAAACCGGGTCTTCGAAGGCATAGCCCTCGGTGCCGCCGACATCGAAGCGCCCCTTGCAGAGCGTCGGATAGCCGGAGGCCTCGCCGCGGCCGAAACGATTGATCGTATAGGCGCCGAGCTCGGAGACGAGCGTATCGCCCTCCTCCCGATAACGCACATGGCTCGCCGGCGAACAGACGCCATTCATGTTCGGCGACTTGCCGGTGGCGTAGGACGACAGCGAACAACGCCCTTCCGCCATGACGCAAAGGCCGCCGAAGGCGAATACCTCGACCTCGCAATCGATCTGCCGCGTGAGGCGGGCGATATCCTGTACCGTCAGCACGCGCGGCAGCACCACGCGCTTGGCGCCAAAGGCCTCGACGAGAAAGCGGATCGCATCCGGATTGGATGCCGAGGCCTGGACGGAGACATGCAGCCGCTGTTGCGGATATCGTTCCGCCACATAGGCCATCAGCCCGAAATCGGCGACGATGAGCGCATCGGCGCCTGACGCCACCGCATCGTCGGCGGCGACATACCAGAGGGCTTCGTCACCGGCACGCATGAACGTGTTGAGGGCAACGAAGGTCTGCACATTCTTGCGATGGGCAAGCGTTATGGACTGGCGCAGCTCTTCGCGACTGAAATTGAGGCCGGGGAAATTACGCGCATTGGTCTCGTCGCGGAAACCGCAATAGACGGCGTCCGCACCCGCCTCCACCGCCTCACGGAAGGCTGCCGGCGTGCCGGCCGGGCAGATCAGTTCCATGTCGTTTCCCTTCCATCGAGCGCCCGCGCCCGAATATGACGCGCAGCCCCCGTCACCAGCGGCGAGAGCGGGCCGGCCAGCGCGCCAAGCTCCCGCGGCAGGTCGATGGCACTGTCGTCGAGCGCATTGCGCAGCGCCAGCATCGCCTCCATATCGCCGGTAACTGATAGATCGCGCGAGAAGAACAGCGCATCGGCATCGCACCGCCCTTCGAGGAGGCCGAGCAGCAGCGCCAACGGCCCCTCGATGCGCGCATCCGCAAGCGGCGGCTCGCCGCGAAAGACCGACAGCGCGCGCGCCACCGGCACGACGCGGAAATGCAAAGGCAGATCGGAGGGCGAGAAACAGTAGCGGGTCTGCCTGTAATCGCCGAGCCGGTCGAAGAGATCGGGGTGCGCCTTCAGCACGCCGGCAAAAATCATGTTCGCAACACGTTCCACGAGCCAGAGCGGGATGATTTCGACGGGTTTTGCTAGGAGCGGAGAGAGAGTTGGCATGCGGCTCGCCTTGGCGGGAAGGGACATTCAAAGCCTAGGGAGCAGCGCGCCTGAAGTGTTTGCGCCAGCACAAAGACCGCGACGTTTTTGCCCGGCAAGAGTTCGGCATGAAAGCCGATAGTCCCACGCCCCGCCGCTATGACACTCTTCAGGATTTCGTCGCCTTGCTGGAGCAGCGGGGGCGGCTGAAGCGCATCCGCGAACCGGTCTCGCTGGTACATGAGATCACAGAAATCCATCGCCGCGTCTTGGCGCAGGAGGGGCCGGCACTGCTCTTCGAACAACCGGTCGATGCCGGCGGCAATATCCAGTCCATTTCGCTCCTTGCCAATCTTTTCGGCACCCGCGAGCGGATCGAATGGGGATTCGGGCTGGAGGCCGGCGGCCTGCCCCGCCTTGCCGCCTTCCTGGCGGATCTGCGCGATCCGAAACCGCCGCGCTCCATGCGCGATGCGTGGCAGAAGCTGCCTCATCTGAAGGCCGCGCTGTCGATGAACCCACGCACCATCACCCGTCCGTCCTGCCAGCACACGATCTGGCAGGGTGACGCCATCGATCTCGACCGCCTGCCGATCCAGACCTGCTGGCCCGGCGAGCCCGCGCCGCTGGTCAGCTGGCCTCTGGTGATCACGCAGGCACCCTATGACCCCGACGACACCAATGTCGGCATCTATCGCATGCAGAAACTTGGGAAAAACCGGCTGATTCTGCGCTGGCTGGCGCATCGCGGCGGCGCGCGCCATCATCGGCTCTGGCAGGCGCATGGCGAGGACATGCCGGTCGCGATCGTCATCGGCGCCGATCCCGCCACGATCCTTTCGGCGGTCATGCCCCTTCCGGACGGCATGAGCGAGCTTGCTTTTGCCGGCGTGCTGAGCGGCCGGCGGCAGCAGACGGCGCAGGGCATCACCGTTCCCCTCCCCATCCCGGCCGGCGCCGAAATCGTGCTGGAGGGAAGGGTCTCCGCTCGGGAGACGGCGGACGAAGGCCCCTATGGCGACCATACCGGCTATTACAACGCGGTCGAAGCCTTCCCCGTGCTGACGCTTTCGGCGATTACCATGCGGAAGAACCCGCTCTACCTTTCGACCTATACCGGCCGCCCGCCCGACGAACCCTCGCGCCTCGGCGAGGCGATGAACGATCTCTTCGTGCAGCTGGTGAAGCGGCAGTTTCCCGAAATCCTCGATCTCTGGCTGCCGCCCGAAGCTTGCTCCTACCGCGCCATGGTCGTCTCCATCGACAAACGCTATCCGGGCCAGGCACGGCGCGTGATGATGGGCCTGTGGTCCATGCTGCCGCAGTTCAGCTACACCAAGCTGATCATCGCGGTGGATGGCGATATCGATGTCAGAAGCTGGCAGGATCTCATCTGGGCGCTATCCACCCGTTTCGACGCGAGCCGTGACCTTGTCGTCATCGACAACACGCCGATCGACTATCTCGATTTCGCCTCCCCCAAATCCGGCCTCGGCGGCAAACTCGGCCTCGACGCCACCACGAAGATAGGCCCGGAGACCGAACGCGAATGGGGCCTGCCCCTGGCCATGACGCCCGAAGTCGTCACGCGGGTCGATGGCCTCTGGTCTTCCCTTGGCCTGGGAGATCTGACGCCATGACAGCGGAGCGGGTGGTAGTCGGCATTTCCGGCGCCTCGGGTGCGGCACTCGGCGTTCGGATCATCGAGCGGCTTGCGGCTCTTTCCGATATCGAAATTCATCTCGTCGTCTCGGAGGCGGCGCGGCGCACGCTCGCTCTGGAATGCGGCCCGGGCGCATTCGAAAGCCTCACTTCCCTCGTCCACCACCACCATCCGATCGGCGATGTCGGCGCGTCGATTGCCAGCGGCTCTTTTCCGGTCCGCGGCATGATCGTCGCACCGTGCTCGATGCAGACGCTGTCTTCCATCGCCACCGGCCGCACGGATACGCTGCTCACGCGCTCTGCCGACGTGCAATTGAAAGAGCGCCGCAGGCTCGTGCTGCTGGCGCGGGAGACGCCGCTGCATCTCGGCCATCTGCGCGCCATGGTCTCGGCCACCGAGATGGGCGCCATCATCATGCCGCCGGTGCCGGCCTTCTATCATCGCCCGACCTCCATCGCCGAGATCGTCGATCACCTGGCCGCCCGCGCGATCGACCTGCTCGCCCTTCCCCGCCCGCCACTTGCAAAAAGCTGGGAGGGAACGGGCGGCGCTTAGATCAGGCCGGTCGCGAGCGTGTCGGCCAGGTCATCGCGATGACGCCGGCCAGCACGCAGACGAGGCCCAATCCCGCCGTCGGCGTTACCGTCTCCCCCAGAAACAGCACGCCGAGCCCGACGCCGATCGGCACACGGATATAGGCCTGCGCAGTCGTTCCGACGGATCCCAATGTCTGGATCAGCCGAAAATAGATGACGAAGGCGAGTGCGGTCGAGAAGACGGCGAGACCGAACAAGGCCGCAATGGATCGGCCGCTCGGCGCCAACGTCCAGGGCTGATCGACAAGGAGGCTGATGGGCAGAAGGATCGCGGCGCCCGAGATCATCGACCCGGCAGCGGGAAGCATCGGGTCCATGCCCCTGAAACCCTTGCCGAAGATTGCGGCACCCGCATAGGACACCGTTGCCGCGACGATGGCGAGTTGCGCCACGGCCTCGCGCCCGAGCCCGTCCAGCGCCTCGAAGCCGACGATGAGGCAGACGCCTATCAGGCCTGCGGAAACGCCGAAGAGCTTTCGCCGCGTGACCGGTTCGTGGCGGGTGATCAGAACGGTCAGAAGAAAGGTGAAGATCGGCGACGTCGAATTGAGAATGGTTGCAAGCCCGGCATCGGTCGTCTGCTCCGCCCAGGCAATCAAGGTGAAGGGAATGACGCTGTTGAGGCAGGCCTGGAAAAGAAACCGGCGCCAGCTTGCGCGATCCATAGGCAGCGACAGCCCGCGCACCCGTATCAGGAGAAGAAGAAGGCTTCCTGCAATCAGCGTTCGCGCGGCGATCAGCGTCACCGGCGGTATCGTTTCAACGCCGATCTTGATGAACGTGTAGGACGAGCCCCAGAGGGTCGACAGCAGGAGAAGCAGCGCAAGATCTCCCGACAGGTTCGTCTTTTCCAATGCCATTGCCGCCCTCTAAAGTGATGCTGTTGCGAACCCTACAGCATACGTATCGAAAATAGTTCGATACCGGACGAAGCATGGCGGCACAGGCGCGTTTTCTCGACGTCACGCTTTTTCCAGGCGAGACCCCGACGGTGCCATTCGGTCGTGAGTTCCTTTCCATTTTCCGCCTTTATTCCATTCAACGACGGTAAGCCGCAACCTCTATGCCCGGTTCCAAGATCGACGCCGGTGTGCCGAAAGAAAGCAGAGAGCATGTCTCAAAGTCCACGCGGCAAAGCGATGGGTGGCATTCGATTCAAACTTTCGAGAAGGCCTTGAACTATCACCAACCACAATCCAGCGCGCAATCATGAGTACCTTGGATCACACGGCGGGCGCGTTACGGTTCGCGCGGCTCCATGACGGGGCTGATTCGAGGAAATGAACATGCCCCTGCGACGCTTCCGCCAGCCCTTGCCCGAACTGCCGCCCATCGAACGCCTGGCACGCGCAATCCGCAATATCGACGATCGTCTCGAACAGGCCAGCAGCACCAGCCAGCCTGTTCCGCTCAGCGCCTATCGCGCGCGCCGCATCCTGCAGGAGGCGCTCCACCGCTGTCGGGAGACCGGCAACGCTGCACAGACCGCGGCACATCGATTGCGAAGAGGCTCCCTGGAGCCGCGAGAGACAGCCAATCCCCTCATCGAGAGAGGACCTCAAGTTTTCAGGGCTTGCGGAGACCCCCTATTGGAGACAGATTTACCGGCTCGCGAATGTTATCGCGACATGCATGCCTATGAGGGGAAGAGTATGGCGTATGATTGGACCGGAGAGGCGACCCGAAAGCGCAACCGCCTGAAACTGGCCTCCCTCCTGTTTTTGAGCCTCGTCATGGTCGTGGTGCCGATGGCCGTCGCCCCCTTGCTCTGAAGCCCCCATATTTGCCGATCATCGACCGCTAGCCTTTCGGCACGGCAAGACGCGCGTCTCTCATCCTATCCGGCGCGAGGCTGACCGCACGTGTCTGCTGTTCGCCCGGATTTTCAAAACAAATATTTACATCATGCAAAACTCCTTATAATTGTGTATTATAAAAACTCAATCCAAGGTTTACAGAACGTCACCATGAGCATTCTCGGCGCGCTCCCGGAAGGACTTGTCTGCCGCCCGCTCCAGGGGGCGGATTTCGATGGGGTTGTGGAATGTCTCGGACGGGGCTTCCCCGAGCGAGCCTCGCGGCATTGGCAGGATGCGCTTGTCCGCCTGGGGCAACGCCCGGCAGTGGAAGACCTGCCGCGATACGGCTACGTCCTCGACAATGCCGGGCAGATCGTCGGCGTCATGCTGACCCTGTTCTTTCGTCATGCCGAGGGTGAGGCCATCCGTTGCAACCTGTCGAGCTGGGCGGTCGACGAGGCGTTTCGCGCCTATGCGGGAAAGCTGATCATGACGGCGATGCGTCGGCGCGATGTGACCTATCTCAGCATCACGCCGGCCCCCGTGACCTTGAAGGTGACGGAGGCCCTGCGTTTCAAGCGTTTCGCCGAGGGCCAGTACGCTTTCGCGCCTTTGCTGGGTCGCGCGGGGGGCGGACGAACCATCGTCGTAACGCCGGAGACGCCCGAACTTGCCACGCTCACCGCAAGCGAACGCCATATCCTGCTGGAACACGCAGCACTCGGCTGCGATGCGCTGATCTGCATCAGGAACGGGGTGACGCATCCGTTTGTTTTCAAGGCTCGCCGGGTGTTGCGCGGGCTCGTGCCGTGCAGCCAGGTCATCTATTGCCGCTCCCATGCGGATCTCGCCCTCTGCGCCGGCGCGATCGGGCGGCACCTTCTGCGCAAGGGGCATGTCTTCGGCCTCGTCGATGCCAGCGCGCCCGTATCCGGGCTGGTCGGCCGCTATTTTGCCGGCGTCGGTCCCAAATATGCCAAGGGGCCGAACCCGCCCTGGCCCGGTGACCTTGCCTTCACGGAATTCGTCGTCTTCGGCTCGTGATGACGCAAGATCTCGCCATCGACATCATCGTCCCGCGGGAAAAGCCGCGGCGCTGGCATCGCGTGTTGATCGAGCGACTTGCCGCGGAAGGATACGATATCGCGGTGCTGCACGATGCGGCGGCAAAACCCTGGCCGGGCACGGCAAACGCGCTTCTTGCGCTGGAGCGGGTCCTCCTGCGCAAACCGGCAAATGCGCTCTCGGCGCCGCTCGACGGCATCCCGCAAACGCTCCGTCACCGCCAACCAGACCTGCGTCTCGATCTCGCCGGCAATGCTGCTGCGACGGATGTACCGACCCTTACACTTCGCTTCGATGGTGCAGGCTTCGATTTTTCCGCCGCAACTGCCATCGCGAGGGGGAGACTTCCGACCCTTGAGGCCGTTCTCGACGGGCAAGCCCTGGTCGGGCAAGCTTTCCCCATGATCGACCGGCGCGAAACAACCGCGCTCGGCCTTGATGACGTGCTTGCCCGAGCCGTAACGCTGCTCGCATCCTCGGTCCGCGCCTTCGCCGAAGATCGCCTGAGGCCAACCGGAAGCCCTGCACGGGCCGCTGGCGACACGGATTTCACCCGCGCCTATCTCTCACGTTCATTGCCGCGTCTTGGCCGGGAGGCATGGCGTCGCGCGCGCTTCCGCCATGCGCATTGGCGGGTCGGCTACAGGTTCCATGACGGGGCGGGCGTCGCCGATACGGGCGAGCTGGGCCTGGGCTGGCGGGTCCTGCCGGATGTGGGCGACCGCTTCTACGCCGACCCCTTCCCCTTCCATTGGCGGGGGCGTTGCTATCTCTTCGTCGAGGACTATGTCCATGCCACCGGCAAGGCGGTTATTTCCGTTGTCCCCTTCGATGCAGCAGGAGAGCCGCAAAACGCTCAAGTCGTTCTGGAAGAGCCCCACCATCTTTCCTACCCGCAGGTCTTCGCGCGGGATGACGCCGTATGGATGCTGCCGGAGGCGAGCGCGGGCGGGCGGCTTGTCCTCTATCGCGCCGCGGATTTCCCCAACCGCTGGGTTCCGGAAGCCGTGCTGCTGGAAGGTGAGATTTCCGACGCGACCTTGCTCGAGCACGGCGAAAACCTCTGGCTGTTCGCCACGCACCGCGATGGGTTCGGCAGCACGTCCGATAC
>CBFGOD010000023.1:0-19110 GCA_965650295.1 uncultured Shinella sp.
ATTCCGACGATTGAACCCGGTAACGGGCGAAGTGGCAAGCGAGGCCGCCGCGGCGACCGTGGCCGACGCCATTGCGGCCGCCGATGCCGCAGCAGCGGCATTTCCTGCCTGGGCAGCGCTCGGCCCGAATGCTCGCCGTGCCATCCTGCTGAAAGCCGCCGATGCGCTCGCTGCGAAAGGCGACGCGTTCGTTGCAGCCATGGCATCGGAAATCGGTGCGACGGAGGCCTGGGCGCGCTTCAACGTCATGCTCGCCTCGTCCATGCTGCGCGAGGCCGCCGCCCTCACGACGCAGGTCGCCGGTGAGGTCATTCCATCCGACAAGCCAGGCTGCCTGTCCATGGCGATCCGCGAACCGGTGGGCCTCGTGCTCGGCATCGCCCCCTGGAATGCGCCAGTCATTCTGGGCGTGCGCGCGCTTGCCACGCCTCTGGCCTGCGGCAATGGCGTCGTCTTCAAAGCCTCGGAAATCTGCCCGCGCACCCATGCATTGATCGTGGAGGCTCTTGAAGACGGCGGCCTGCCCGCCGGCATCGTCAGCCTCGTCACCAATGCGCCGGAAGATGCCGGCGATATCGTCGGCGCGCTGATCGACCACCCGGCAGTCAATCGCGTCAACTTTACCGGCTCCACGCGGGTCGGGCGCATCGTCGCCGAACGGGCGGCACGCCAATTGAAGCCGGCTCTCCTGGAACTGGGCGGCAAGGCTCCGCTGCTCGTCCTGAAGGACGCCGACGTCGATGAGGCGGTCAAGGCCGCCATATTCGGCGCCTTCTTCAACCAGGGCCAGATCTGCATGTCCACCGAGCGCATCATCGTCGCGCCGGAAGTGGCGGACGAATTCGTCTCCAAGTTCACCGAGCGCGCCAGGACCCTGAAGGCTGGCGATCCGCGCGAAGGCAAGGCGCCGCTCGGCGCCGTCGTCGATGCGCGGACCGTCGAAAAGGTCCAGGCGCTGGTGGCCGATGCCGTCGCCAAGGGCGCCGTCGTGACGGGCGCAGGTGCGGCCGAAGGCGTCCTTCTGCCAGCCCAGGTCGTCGATAAGGTCACCGCCGAAATGCACCTCTATTCCGAAGAGAGTTTCGGCCCGGTCGTCGCCGTGCTGCGTGCGAAGGACGAGGAAGACGCGATCCGCCTCGCCAACGACAGCGAGTACGGCCTGTCGGCTTCCATCTTCAGCCGCGACACGGCCCGCGCACTCTCCATCGCCCGCCGTATCCGCTCCGGCATCTGCCATGTGAACGGCCCGACGGTGCATGACGAGGCGCAGATGCCCTTCGGCGGCACGAAGGCATCCGGCTACGGCCGCTTTGGCGGCAAGGCCGGCATCGCCGAATTCACCGAACTGCGCTGGATCACCATCGAGACACAGCCCGGTCGCTATCCCCTTTAAGCGTGCCGCGTCGCCGTCGGTTTTCCGGTGGCGGCGCGCCGATCCGACCGAACGCCTGCATAGGCAAGGAGGGCCCTATGGCCAATGATACCGATACTGTTGCCTATGATGTCACCGATGGCATCGCCTGGGTGTATTTCAACCGGCCTGACAAGCGCAATGCGATGAGCCCGACGCTCAACCGCGCCATGATGGACGTGCTCGACGAACTCGAATTCCGGCAGGACGTCGGCGTTCTGGTGCTGGCGGGCGAAGGTGCGGCATGGACCGCCGGCATGGACCTCAAGGAATATTTTCGCGAAACGGAGAAGGACGGCCTCAAGGGCGTCAGGAAATCGCAACGTGAAAGCTATGGCTGGTGGCGCCGGCTGCGCTGGTACCAGAAACCGACTATCGCGATGGTCAACGGCTGGTGCTTCGGCGGAGGCTACGGTCCATTGTTTGCGTGCGACCTTGCCTTTGCGGCCGAGGAGGCGCAGTTCGGCCTTTCGGAAATCAACTGGGGCATCCTGCCGGGCGGCGGAGCAACCAAGGTCGCCGTCGAACTCCTCCCTTTCCGCAAGGCGATGTATCACGCCATGCTGGGCGAGCCGATCGACGGACGCACGGCGGCGGAGTGGGGGCTCGTCAATGAAAGCATCCCGCTTGCCGGGCTGAAGGAACGGGTCACCGCCGTTGCGAAAATCCTGCTCGCGAAGAACCCGACGGCGTTGAAGGCAACGAAGGATGCGGTACGGCGCGTCGGCCTCATGACCTACGACGAGGCGGAGGATTATCTGGTGCGCGCCCAGGAGGCCGCCAATTCCTTTGACAATGAAGGCCGGAAGGAAGGAATTCGTCAGTTCATCGACGAGAAATCCTACAAGCCCGGTCTCGGCGCCTACGACAAGGACCGCAAGGGCGCTTGACCCTGCACGCGGTGTCGCGGAGCAGAGCCAAACATCAAAGCATTTCGCGTCGGGGGGACGCGAAATGTTGCGTATTAGATCGTGGGAGGAGGCCCCATGCAAAATTTCATCTCGCCCGACCCGGTGGCGCTGCATGCCCGTCTTCGGCCGGATGCCGTCGCCTGCATCGATCTCGATGGGCAGCGGCGCTGGAGCTATCGGGCACTTGACGCCGATATCCAGCGAGCTGTCGCGGTTCTGCAGGGCGAAGGCGTTTCCGGCGGCGACCGTGTGGCGCTGCTTGCCCGCAACAGCGTCCACCAGATCATCCTGCAGCAGGCGCTGATGCGGCTTGGCGCCATCTTCGTGCCGCTCAACTGGCGCCTGTCGCAGCAGGAGCTCGGCCATCTGCTCCAAGATTGCACGCCCACGATCCTCTATACGGACGAACAGATCCCGGACTTGCCGGAAAATTGCCGTTCCCTGGGATTTCGCAACTTCGTTTCGCAGGTCGATGCCAGCGCGCCGGGGCCGCGCTGCCCGCCCCATTCCGGGCACGACCCATGCATCATCCTCTACACATCAGGCACATCTGGCGTACCGAAGGGCGCCTTGCTGACCTCGCAGTTTCTGCTGGCAACGGCTCTCAACTTCAATGTGCTGGGAGAGGTCGATACGGGGTGTGTCTTTCTGTGCGACAGTCCGATGTTCCATGTCATCGGCATCGTTACGCAGATCTGGCCGCCGATCCTGCGCGGCGGCACCTTCATCGTCTCCTCCGGGTTCAATCCGGAACAGACCAACGAGCGGCTTGGCAATCCCGATTTCGGCGTCACACACTATTTCTGCGTGCCGCAGATGGCCGAGGCTCTGCGCCATGCGCAGAATTTCGACCCCGGCCGCTGGTCGAAGCTGAAGGCGCTCTTCACCGGTGGCGCGCCCAACCCTCCGGCGCATATCCGCTGGTGGCTCGACAAGGGCGTGCGCATGGTCGATGGCTATGGCATGACCGAAACCGGCACGACGCTCGGCATGCCGCTTTCGCCTGCCCTTCTGCGTGACAAGGCAGGCGCTGTCGGCTTGCCCGGCCCGCTGACGACCATTCGCCTTGTCGATGACGCGGATTGCGACGTTCCCGATGGCACGCCGGGCGAAATCCTCGTCTTCGGTTCGAATGTCATCACGGGCTACTGGAACCGGCCCGAGGAGCGTCAGCGCGCATTCACGCAGGATGGCTGGATGCGAACCGGCGACATCGGCCGACGGGACGAGGATGGTTTCATTTCCATCGTCGATCGCCGCAAGGACATGTTCATTTCGGGCGGCGAGAATGTCTATCCGGTGGAAATCGAAGCGGCTCTCGCCGAACATGCCGGTGTGCGCGAAGTGGCCGTGATCGGCATTCCCGATAGCCGCTGGGGTGAAGTCGGGCGTGCCTATATCGTGGCGGAGCCGGGCCGGACGCTCGAACCGGACGATCTTGCCGCACACTGCCAGGCACGCATCGCCCGCTACAAGGTGCCGAAGGAATTCTGCTTCGTGGAAAAACTACCACGAACAGGCTCGGGCAAGGTGATGAAGCATCTTCTGCGCCAACAGATGCGGGAAGAGAGCGTGGCACCTTCGGCCGGCTGACGGGGTGGAATACCTGCTCATTCGTATTGCAGAATATACTTAACATATTTACCTTGCGCCCGAGGAGGAGAATGGCGATGGGGGATAGCTCTCTGCAATCCGGTGCCGGCGTGCCGTCCACGACGGCCCGCTCGCAAGACGCGCTCGACCATGGACGATGCCTGCGCGGCTGGCGGCTGGAATGCGTCCAGCTTTCGGCGGGGCAGTTCGAGAGTACGACGCGCGATGTCCAGCTCGATCACTGCCAGATCATTCGCGAGCGCGCCAATCAGGCCATGATCAAGCGGGGTACGAGCTGGCCGGATTCCCTCGTTCTCAGTCTTCCGCTGGCGGCATCCGGGCGCGGATGGGTGGCCGGCCGCGAACTCCCCGAGGGCACGACGCTGCTTTCGAACGGCGACGACCTGCCCGAAATCCGCACGCCGAAGGAACTCGACCTGATCTGTCTCGCATTTGAGCGGCGCTGGTTCGCCATCAAGGCGGCGGAGGCCAGCTATCGCGCGCTTGCCGATCATGTCTGGCGCCAGGAGGGCTTTTCCATACCGGAGGCGCACCGCCAGGCACTCGCCAGGCTGGTGATCTCCATTCTGGCCGAAATCGACCTGCGCCCTGCCATTCTCGACCACCCAGCCAGCGGTCTCTTTCTGGAAGAGGAAATCCTGCGCCATTTGTTCGCCGCACTGGCCACCTCCGTCCTCGTCAGCTTACCTTTGGATACGCCGCGCAAGCAGACCGCCGACAATGCGCGGAACCTTGCCCTGCGGGACGCTTCCGAAGCGCCCAATCTGGCGGCGATCTGCCAGCAGCTCGGGATTAGCCGTGCGCATTTGCAGAACTGTTTCCGTCTTTCCTACGGGCTGACGGCGACGCAAATGCTTCGCGCTATCCGGCTGCACGCGGTCAGGCGCGACCTGCGCGAAACCGGACGGGACGGCAAGGCTGTATCCATCGGAGACGTTGCGGCGCGCTGGGGCTTCTGGCACTGGAGCCGCTTTACCGGAGACTATCGCTGCCATTTCGGCGAATTGCCTTCAGCCACCCTCCGCGCCGGAAAAACAACCGGCTAATGCAAATCTTCGCCGGCCGTAGCGATTTCGGATAACGGTGCGGAGACGACATCCTTAGACTTCCTCCATTGGTTCAAAGAAACCACCAGGGGAATAGATTTATGACGATACGCATCTTGCCGTGCACCCGCAGCCTTGCTGTGGGCGCAGCGCTCTTCTGCGCCCTTCCTTCCGCCACACCGGCCCTTGCCGCCGAAAACGGCGTCACCATCACACCCTTCGGCGTCCTCGACTTCGGTGCCGGCATGCTGCCACCGGCAACGCCGATCGGGACCTTCGGCATCCGCACGGCCTATTACAGCGCCAGTACGCTCAGGGATGGCAATGGAAACGCCATCGACAACGACTTCGATCTCAGCGTCAAGAGCATCGGTCTCGCCTATATCAGGATGACCGAGATGGAACTCTTCAACGCCACCGTCGGCTTCGGTACGGTCATCCCGGTGATCGACATCGACGGCAGCCTGACGGTTCCGACACCCGGCGGCCCTCTCGGCATATCGGGAGACGACCTCGCGCTGGGCGATGTCCAGTTCATGCCGATCATGCTGCAATGGAATGCGCCGCCGAACTGGTTCGTCAATGCGTCGCTGCAGATCCAGGCGCCGACCGGGCACTATGACGTGACTGAGCCGTTCACCGCCGGCGTCAACCACTGGGCGATCGCCCCGGTCGTTGGTGCGACCTACATCTCCGACACCGGCTTCGAAGTCTCCTCGCGCATCGAGCTGAACTTCAACACCGTAAATCCGGATACGGACTACACCAGCGGCGTCGAGTACAAACAGGAATTCGCCATCGGCCAGCATCTCGGCCCATGGACCCTCGGGGTGGGCGGCTATTTCTATCAGCAACTGACCGACGACAAAGGCCCCACCGTTACCGACGGCAACCGCGGCCGTGTCATGGCGCTCGGGCCAGCCATCAGCTTCTTCGATCCGGGCAAACCGCTGGTGACGCTGCATGCCTACAAGGAATTCGCCGCCGAGAACCGGGCGGAGGGCTTCAACGTCGCATTCCGCATCGGCATGTCGTTCTGAGGAGGGCGCGATGCAGCAATCCAACAGTCAAGCGCTGGGTCGCCAGCCCGGCCCAGCCCAGGGCTTCATCATCCAGATCGCAAGCAGCCTCACGGTCATGGGTGCCGTCATGGTCGCGCCCATGCTGCCCAAGATCGGCGCGGAATTCGGCGCCACCTCGCCACAGGCAGCCGAAATGGTGCCGCTGGTGGCGACCGGCCCGGCGCTCGCCATCGCTCTCTTTGCGCCGATCGCCGGCGTACTTGCAGACCGGTTCGGCCGCAAGGCCATGCTCATCCTGGGAACGATCCTCTACGGCTTGTTCGGTTTCCTGCCGGCCGTGCTGAACGATCTCAACTCGATCCTTCTCGTGCGCCTGCTCTTCGGTTGCGCCGAAGCGATCATCATGACCTGCTGCACGACCCTGATCGCCGACTACTGGGGTGGCGAGGAACGGTCGAAATACATCAACAGGCAGGTGGTGACGATCGGTGTGGTCGGCTCGATCTTCTTCGTCGTCGGCGGCGGCGCCGGCGAAACATCCTGGCGGCATCCCTTCTATCTCTACCTGCTGCCCCTGCTGCTGTTGCCGCTGCTGATTAAGGTTCTATGGGAACCGGCGCGGCGGACGGAACAGGCCGTGGAGGCGCAGGATTTCTCTTCCGGCGACATCTGGCGCACGGTTCTGTCCTGTTATTTCATGATCTTCGCAGGCATGGTCGCGGCCTTCATCGTGCCGGTTATGACGCCGGGCATCCTTGTCGCCCTCGGCGTTACCTCCACGTCGTTGATCGGTCTTTGCACGGGTCTTGGGCTCCTCGCCACGCTGGCAGGCTCCATCGCCTGGCCAGCCGCACGAAATCGCCTGGGTATTGCCGGCACCAATGCGCTGCTGATGGCGCTGATCGCGCTCGGCCTGTGGATGTTGACACGCGCCTCCAGTTATCAGGCGGCACTCGCCGCCGTCGTCATCCACGGGCTGGGCGCCGGATTTCTCGTGCCGAACCTGATGCTGCCGCTCCTGACGAAACTGCCGGCAAGGTTCCGCGCCAAAGGCGTGGGCGGCTTCACCTCCTGCCTCTATCTCGGTCAGTTTGCCAGCCCGCTCATCATCATCGGCATAGCCCAAGGCTTCGGTGGCATGCCGCAGGGCTTGATGAGCGCGATCACCGTTTGGGCCGGCTTTATTCTGGCACTCGCCGCGATCTGGGGCGGCCTGCGCCTGGTCTCGGGCGGGCGGCAGCAACACCCCGCAGCACCCTGAAAACGGTGCTCTTTGCCGCCGCGGCCACCCATTCGGCCGCGGCGGCCTTTCCATTTCGTCGCCACGGAGTTTACCGATGAATGCCTTTTCGAATTCACAGACCTTGCCGGACGGATTGGCCATGGCGGACGCCATCCGCAAAGGGCACATGACCCCGAAGGAGGCTGCGGCCGAGGCGCTGGATCGGATGCGGCACGTCAACCCGCAACTGAACGCCCTCGTCGACGATCTCGGCGAAGAAGCATTGCGCACCGCCGGAACCACATCTTCCGATGGTGTCTTTGCCGGTGTGCCCACCCTCGTCAAAGACCTTTTCATGCCCGTCAAAGGCGCCCGCATGACCAACGGATCGCTGGTCACCGCGCAGGCCGTCGCACCGTTCGACGCCGAGGTGATCACCCGCGGGCGAGCAACCGGCATCACCATACTGGGAACGACGACATCACCTGAATTCGGCACGTCCTACACAACGGAATCCCGGCTTTCGGGCGCCACCGCCAATCCATGGTCCCTGGAGCACACCGCCGGTGGGTCGAGCGGCGGGTCTGCCGCAATGGTCGCCGCACGCGTCGTCCCCTTCGCTTTCGGCAATGACGGCGGCGGATCGCTGCGCGTACCGGCATCGTGTTGCGGGGTATTCGGACTGAAGCCGACGCGCGGGCGAGTGCCGATGGGACCTGTCATCGGCGAGGGTTGGGCCGGCATGGGCTGCAATCATATCATCTCCCTCTCGGTGCGCGACAGCGCAGCCATGCTGGATGCCTTGAGCGGGATGGAGATCGGTGCCCCCTACGCCGCGCCGCAGGACGCGGCGAGCCTGCTGTCGAATGTCGGCCGGCCGCCGGAAAGGCTTCGGATCGGCCTCATCCGAGAGCTGCCGCCATTCAAGGCCGAAGTCCAATGCATCGCCGCCGTCGAGGATGCCGCGCGGCTGTGCATTGATCTCGGCCACGATGTCGAAGAAACAAGTTTTCCCGTTGAAGGACTGGAATTTTACGACAAGGTTTTCACGATCATCGGCGCCCAAACGAGAAGCTTTGTCGATATGCTGGGCGAGATCATGGGCGCGCCGGTAAACTCAGCGGATCTGGAACCCCGCACTCGCATCATTCTGCGCGAAAAGGGCGATGTTTCCGGTGCGGCCTATGCCGCGGCCATCGACTGGATCCATGCCTTCGGCCGGCGCATGGCGCATCTGACCGAGCGCTACGACGTGCTGCTCTCGCCGACGCTGGCGAAGACCCCGCAGCCGCTCGGAAGCTTTACCCTGCGCGACGAAAATCGCCTCGAGCAGCTGATCGCGCTCTACCACAGTTTCTCGCCTATAACCGCCCTTTTCAACGCCAGTGGCCAGCCGGCCATGTCCGTTCCAATCTATTGGTCCGAACACGGCCTGCCCGTGGGCAGTCATTTTGCCGCCGGTTTCGGAAAGGAAGCGATATTGTTTGCGCTTGCAGGGCAACTTGAGACAGCAAGACCCTGGGCGCATCGCGTTCCGCCGGTGGCTGCCCGTCTGTAAAAGCTCCGGAGAGACATCGCGAAGCCGTCAGACCGTTGCGAGAACGTCGTCCAGCGTCGACAACATGAAATCCGCGTTGTCGCGGCTGAACGGCATGGGTGGGCGGATCTTGGTCGCGTTTTGATGGATGCCGAGCTTGCCCATCAGAATGCCGCGCTCGCGCATGGCATTCACCACCCTTGTCGCCGGATCGGCAGCCGGTGTTTTCGCGGCGCGGTCGAACACCAGTTCGCAGCCGAAGAAAAGGCCGCTGCCGCGCACATCGCCGATCAAGCCATGCTTCTCGGCCAGTTTCTCCAGGCCCGCGCGGGCATAGGCACCCACCTTACGGGCATTTTCCATGAGCCTCTCATCCTCGATAACATCCAGCACCGCCATGGCGGCTGCACAGGAGACGGGATTGCCGCCGAAGGTGTTGAAGTAGCGGAACGCCTTGCGGAAGGCGTTCAGGGTCTCCGAGTTAGCGACCACACCACCGACGGGATGGCCGTTGCCCATGGGTTTGCCGAGCGTCACGATGTCGGGAACGATCCCGCCCTTCTGATGGCCCCACATATGCGTGCCGGTGCGCCCGAAGCCGGGCTGCACCTCGTCGCAGATGAGAAGGCCGCCGGCCTTGCGCACCTCCGCCGAAATCCGTGCGAGAAAACCGTCCGGCAGTTCCGGAAAACCCTCATTGGCAAAAAAGGGATCGATGATCAGGGCCGAAAAACCGAACGGCGAGCCCTGGAGGGAATGAATTGCCTGCTCAAGCGCTTCTATCCAGGCGTCGGTGAAAGCTGCACCCGGCGCGCCGCCAAGCGGCCGATAGCTGTCGGGTGCCGGAACGTGGCGCACGTGGCCGCCATATCCACCCACGGGCGGCATGCGTGTCGAAAGCTGCGATACGGCCGCGGTATTGCCATGATATGTATGATCCGTGGCGATCACACCGGTCTTTCCGGTAACCGCCTGCGCCATTCGCAGCGCGATATCGTTGGCCTCGCTGCCCGTACAGGTAAGAATGGCGGTATCGAGGTGACTATCGAATGTTGCGGTCAGCCGCTCGACATAATCGAGAATGCCCTCATGCAGGTAGCGAGTATGCGTGTTGAGCATCGAGGCCTGCCGCGTGATCGCCTCGACGACCCGCGGGTGGCAGTGGCCGACATGCGGGACGTTGTTATAGCAATCGAGATATTTCCGACCGTCTGCGTCCCAAAGCCAGACGCCCTCCCCTTTCACCAGATGAACCGGTTTTTCGTAGAAGGTCGAAACGTTGCGGCCAAGGAGCTTTTCGCGTCTCGATAGCATGTCCCGCGTGTGGTTGATTTCTTGCTCCTCCGAAGAGACCTCCGTGGACGTGCGGGATGTTCCGTTCATGACCAATACCTCGAATGACCTGCCGGCCGTCCATTCACGAATGGCACGGCCGGCATGATTGATAATCTCAGGCGACTTTGCCGAAGTCACGCGACACGGCGTCGTAGATGGCGGGGCGGCGATTGCGCAGGAAGAGCGCATAGCCGCAGCCGGCCGCAAAGGCAGCGAGCAGCACGAGCGGCAGGCTGAGCACGAGCCCATTCTGGCTTCCCGTCAGAAGATCGAACTTGCTCACCGCAAGCACAACGGCACAGACCAAACCCGCAAAGCTGAGGACGGGCGTCAGAACAGTCGTCCACCAATGGGAGCGGCCCTGGCGCCAGAAATAGGCGGTGACGGCGATGCTGGTTAAAGCCTGCAAGGCGATGATGCCGACCGTTCCGAGGCCGATGCCGACGGCGCCGAAGCCCAGCAACGGGTCACTGTCGGCAGCGATGCAGATTGCCGTGACGATTGCGGTGACGGCCGTCACGAGCACGCTTGCCACATGGGGCGATGCATAGCGCGGATGCGTGCGGCCGAGAACCGCCGGCAAGGACGACTGACGACCGAGCGAGAAGATGTAGCGTGCCGAGACGTTGTGAACCGCGAGGTTCGTCGCCAGCATGCTGGTTGCGAGAAACACCATCATCAGCTTCGTGGCGAAGCCGCCGATATACTGGTCGCTCAAGCCGAAATAGAGATTGGCGACCTGTGCGGCAGCGACGGTTTGGATATCGCCTTCGACAGCGCCGACCGTGATCCATGTGGTGAGGAAATAGAAGCAGACCGTGATGAGGATCGCGCCCATCGTGGCGACGCCGACGCTGCGCGAGGGTGCCTTGGCCTCCTCTGAGTAGAGTGCTGCCGACTCAACGCCGATAAAGCAGGTGAAGGCGAGCATGATGGCGACCCCAGGCGCGCCGCTGAACACGGCGTCGAGGCTGAAGATGCTGGTGGGGAAGGCCGCAGCACCCTTATGCCAGACGACCGCGCCGCTGAGGATGAGCAACACGACGAATTCGGCCATCAACAACATCGCCAGCATTCGCGAGCTGAAATCGATCTGGCGATAGCCGAGTACGGCGCAGAACAGGATCGCGAAAATGGCCGTCACGGTCCAATGCACGTCGATGCCGAAAATATCGTGCAGCGCCAGCTTAGAGAAGAAGGCGAAATATCCGACGGCACCGCAGATGAAGGTGACATAGGAGAGGATGGCGAGGAATGCCCCACCCAGGCCGCTGACCACGCCAAGTCCGCGGGCGATATACGCATAAAAGGCGCCGGCGCTGACGATTTCCTTGCTCATGGCATTGTAGCCGATCGAGAACAGGCCGAGGACGACCGCAACGGCGACGAATGTGAGGGGTAGACCTGCCCCGTTGCCGAAAGCGAAGGCAACGGGAACGACCCCGAGAACCGCCGCCATCGGGGCAGCCGTGGCAATGATGAGGAAAATGAGACGCAGGGTGCCGAGGCTGCGGCGAAGGCCGGCCTCCTCACCCCTGGGCTCGAAAGCAGCAGGCACATTGGGATTGTTCGCAATCTCTTGGATCGTCATGGCTGAACTCCTGGCGCGAATTGGTTATCTGCGCGGCGGTCGCGGCGCAGTTGCATACATTCGGTATCGGTATTTTTCGCTGGACGGCCGGCGGTGCCGGTCACAGCCCTCAGTAGAGCTTGTCGAGGCTTCGGACCCCTTCGGTCTCGCCGTCGGCGAAAACGGGGCTTTCCGGCAATGTGCTGCCGCCGTCGACGACGATCGTCTGACCGGTGACATACTTGGCTTCTTCGGAGGCGAGATAGAGCATCGCATAGGCGATATCGTCAGGCTCACCCAATCTTGCGAGTGGAATGTAGCGTGCCATCTCCTTCTGTCCCGCCTCGTCGGCGAGCAGATCCATCGCCGGCGTCTTGATGAAGCCCGGTTCGACGCCGTTGACGGTGATCCCGTATTCCGCGAGTTCCATGGCCGCTGCACGAATGAAACCGTTGAGGCCGCTCTTGCCGGAGGCATAATAGGAAGATCCGGGCATCACGACGCGCGGGCCTGTCACCGAAGAGGTGAACAGCAGGCGCCCGCCACCGGCACGGCGCAAATGCGGAATGGCTGCCTTCGACAGACGAAAGGCTCCCTTCAGGTTCACGCCCAGAGATTGCTCCAGCTGCTCCTCATCGAGATCCTCAATCCGTGTCCCGACGAAGGATGCCGCATTGTGCACGAGAATATCGAGGCCGCCATAGAGGCCGACAGCGGCATCGATCGCGCCCTGGACGAGCTCCGGCCGCGCAAGATCGACGACATGCAGATGCGCTTTACCGCCGCCTGCGACAATCCGCTCCACCACCTCCCGACCGCTTGCTTCGGTTCGCGTCGCGATGACGACATTGGCTCCCTGAGCGGCGAAAAGAGACGCGATCGCCGCGCCGATGCCTTGGCCGGCACCCGTTATCAAGGCGGTCTTCCCCGCCAAACGCAAAGTGTTCATTCTGTTCCCCTGCCTGCCGTTTGCCGGCATTTTGCAATTGGACGATAGGTGAACACCAAACCCAAAACAATACTAAAAATTCATTTATTGAACTTTTTGTTCAATTATCATGCAGGCATGTCGGCTTCTCTTGCTCTCAGCGCCGGTCTATAAGGCGCCAATGACACAGACCAAACCCATGAGTCTTCGAGAAAAGAACCGTCTTAGGTCGCGGCAGGAGCTGCTGGACGCAGTCCTCGTCCTCTTCGATGAAGGCGGTCTTGCTGCCTGCTCCGTCGAGGCCGTCGCCAAGCTGGTCGGAGCCTCCAAAACGACGGTCTACTCCTATTTCCCAGGCGGCATCGACGAGATGCTGCGGGATGTTTATCGCCTGATATCCCAACGGGTCATAGCGCTCGGCTCGAAGCTGCGTGCTGCCGAAACCGAACCAGGCGCCCGAATCCTCGCGCCTGCTCGAGCATTGTTTTCGATTTGCATCGAAGCCAAGGTTGGCCGCTTCTACATGTTGCTCAGCCCGGCGCTCAATCCGCTTCTTGAGCCCGTCGTTGGCGTTGCCTCAGGCACGTTCAAGGAAATGTTCACGGAAGACCTCGTGACAGCCGGCCATAGCCGGCAGAGTGCCGCGCGATATTCCATTGTGATCAACGGCGCAATCCGCGAATGCGCGGTATCCATTGCCAAATCTCCCGAGCAGCTGCCCGATCTGGAGAATACGCTGGCGCGGGTAATTTCGGGGATAGTAAGGGCATCCCATAGCCCGTGACCCCATCAATCGGGGGTTTATGACACGCTCGACACAATTGTGAAACTCAACGATGAGAGTATCTATGCGCTGCTTCTTGCCCGGCGCGAAAAGCACTCGGACTTTGGTGACGGGGATCTTGCAATATTGCGGGCAGCCATGCGCCTGCTCGGCACCGCTGTCATTCGCCACTACCGGGATTTCCATTCCAGATGGCAGGAGCGGCAGCAATTGCGTCAGCTTGTATTCAAACAAGCGGTGGACAATTTCGACCGCAGCGCTCTGACAAATCGCGAATGCCAGGTGGCCCAGATGATCCTGCATGGGCACACGGCTCGGGAAACCGCGAGCCAACTCGGGATCACCCCTGCGACTGTAAAACTACACCGTAGACACATCTACTCGAAACTTGATGTCACCTCACAGTCGGCGCTTTTCCACTTTTTCTCGACGCAGCATACTCTGCAAAAAGTCTCGCCGAGGATCCTCTGACCGGTTATTTGCCGCCGCGATAGAATCACACGACTGAGACGATTGCCGACTTCCGAAACAGCTGAACGTCACGCCGACGGGAGGGATGGCTCACTGCACTTTCAGATCAGGGGCTGTTTGATCCGAGGATGCGGCAAGAAGCAATTCCAGCGCTCTTGCAACGCGCAAAAGCGCCTTGTCGTGGTTTGCCCGTGCAACGACCATCAATCCAACAGGCAACCGCGTTCCGCGAAGCGGCAAGGAAATTGCGCAAAGGTCGAATTGATTGGCGATTCTTGTGTTGCGTAAAAGCTGTGCCTCTATCCGCTCATGGCCATCTGCCGCGGTCGCAGCGAACCGGGGCGCGCAAATCGGGGTTGTCGGTAGCACGACAAAATCGCTCCCGCACAGCCGGTCGTCCATCCGGGCAACGAGCGTATTGCGGGTTTGCAGGGTTCGCTCATAGGTCACGGCATCGACACCGCTCGCCTTCAGCAACGGGACGGTGATCCGCTGGTCGACCGACTTCGCAGCTTCCGTCCTAAGCCAGTCCGCGTGGATTTTTGCTCCCTCCATCGAACCAAGTGAAACGGCCCGTGTCGCGTCTTCCATCTCGCCGAGCAAGTCGTCGACAAAAAGATTGGCCAGACGGGCTCCCGCACGCTCGATTTTGCTCAATGCCAATGAAAAGGCGACCGCGACTTCCGTGTCGAGGTCCTCCATTACGGCTCCCGTCGGCACGCCGATACGCAAATCGTTTAGCGGCAAGGGGTCGCACGCCGCGGGCTCATCGCCCGACATGATCGCATCGACATGGGCGCATGCGGCCACGGATCGGGCGAGCGGGCCGATGGAATCGAGCGTGTCGGACAGAGGAAATGCTCCAGCCCGGGGAATTCGCCGGGCTGTCGGCTTAAAGCCCACGATACCGTTCAGCGCTGCCGGAATGCGGACCGACCCGCCCGTATCCGTTCCAATCGAGACATCGCTCGTGCCTTCCGCCACGGAGACGGCGGCGCCCGAGGAAGACCCCCCGGGAATACGGTCGGGATCGGTGGCATTGCCGGGTGTGCCGAAATAGTCGTTCAGTCCGACGGAGGTGAAGGCGAACTCCGTCATGGTGGTCTTGCCGAGCAGGATGACGCCTGCTTTCCGAAGCCGCTGCACCACCTCCGCATCACGGGTCGCCGGCGCCGCGGCGCGGCGAATGCGCGAACCGGCCGTCGTCGGCTCGCCTGCAATATCGAACAGGTCCTTTACCGAAACAATCGTTCCATCGAGGGCACCGAGCGTCTGCCCTGCCCTTCGACGCGCATCGCAGGCATCGGCCTGTTGTCGTGCGGTCTGGCGATAGAGCTTCGTATACACTTTTTCAGTGTCGACGCGCGCATCCAGGCGCGACAGAATTTCTTCGAGACGATCACGGTGCGTTTCCATATGCTTCTAATTCCCGGCCGGTGACATGGCCGCCCACTCCACTGTCGGCAGCACCGCCGTCCTTGATATCCTGTGCCCGAAATACTGATGGCGCAACACTAGCTGACGGCGAGATAGATGGTGTCGTCGAGAATGCGCACCGGATAGATATCGAGATCCGTGTTGATCGGGGCGCAAATTCCCTTACCGGTTTTCACCTCGAAACACCCACCATGCAGCGGACATTCGATCGTGCACCCGTCGAGCCATCCGTCCGTCAGGAGAGCGTTTCCATGCGTACAGACGTTGGATGTCGCATGATAGCTGCCGTCGTCCAGATGGTAGAGCGCAATCGAGAGATCACCGATATCGACCCCCACCATATTGCCGGCCGGCAGGTCGTCAGCCGGCATGATTGCGAGCCACTGCTTTTCGTCTGTCAAATCCATAGGGGGACTCCGCTGCTATCGGCCGCCAAAGCGTCCGGTAATTTGCTTTTCGACTGGATAAGGGTTTGCGCCGCACGGCCTCCGCGCGGATCGTTGATGGTGGTGGTGCCAACCAAGATATCTTCGTCATCCAGATGATAGACGATGAAGCTTCCCTCTTTGGCTCCGCGTCGGTAGAGCGTGCGGCTGGACGCCTGGGGAATACCGAAGACCTGAATGTGCAGGTCATATTGATCGGTCCAGAACCATGGCACATCGCTGTAGACGACATCCTTCCCGCACATGTTCTGCCCGACGGCGATACCGTGGTTGATCGCATGGCGCCAGGCTTCCAGGCGCAGATGCTGGCCCCAGCCCGGATGCCAGAACGCCGCAACGTCGCCAGCGGCAAAGACATCCGCCCTGCTGCTTTGGCCGAATTCGTTCACCAGGATGCCGTTGTCGAAATCGATCCCCAGCTGCCGGGCAATTTCGATATTGCGATCCATGCCGACACCGGCGACGACAACATCGCCGTCAAGCGATGTGCCATCCTCCAAATGAAGACGTATGCTGCCATCACTCAGCTTTTCCAGGCTCTGCGGCCGCGCACCGAACAGAAATGACACACCGGCTGTTCGATGCTTATTCTCGATATATTGCTGCATATCGGGGGTGAACGCGCGGGCCATGACCGCCGATCCGACTTCCACGACGACGACGTCGCATCCCTGCAGGCGCGCCACGGCGGCCAGTTCCATGCCAATCACGCCGGCCCCGATGCAGATCACGCGGGACTTCGCGTTCAGAAACGGGCGAAGTGCTTGCGCATCCTCGCTCGTGCGCAGCGGTAGCGCCAGCTCGCCGCCGGGGATCGACAGCCGCCGCGCCCGTCCTCCGGTCGCTATCAGCATCTTGTCGAACGTGACGCTTTCTCCATTCGACAGGCTCAAGCGGTTGCTGTCCCCTTCGGCGTCCGTGACCCGGACGCCGAAACGCGTTTCGATCGCATGATTGCCGTAGTCGTCCTCGCTGTAGATCACCGGCGGCGACGGGCTGACGGCCAGAAGGACGTCCTTGGAGAGCGGCGGGCGCTCATAGGGCAGACCGGGCTCGTCACCGATCAGGACGATCCGTCCCTCGAAACCCGCTTTGCGCATCGCCACCGCAGCACACGCGCCGGCCTGACCGGCACCAAGGACAACATGCGTTTTCATCTTCCACCTTCCGGGAGCGTGACGACGACATAATCGTCCTCGACACTGATTGGGAACTGCTCCAGCGACGGCTCCGGCGCGGAAGACAATTCCTGTCCTGATGCGACGGCGACCGGGAAGCTGCGCGTACGGATCTCTTCGGGCACGCACACCGTCTTGCCGGTACGGATGTCGAATTCCCAGCCGTGCCATGGACACCGCAGGATTTCGCCGGCGCGCAGGAACTCGTATTCACCGGGCATCTGCGATTGTACCAGGCCCGTGATCTTGCCGTGGCACAGACTGCCACCGCGGTGCGGGCACCGGTTGAGAAGCGCGAAATAATCCCCGCCGACATTGAAGATCGCGATCGCCCGGCCCTTCACCGTCACCAGCTTTCGGGTTCCCGGCGGCAGCTCATTCGCCAGTCCAACGACATGCCTGCTCATCGGGTCACACCATAGAGTTCGAGGGCGTTGTCGAGGAACAGGCGGTCCTGCTGGCTCTGGCTGGCATTGAACATCAGCGTCTGGGCCGGATCATCGAAATCCCAATGCGGATAGTCTGACGAATACATGATCCTGTCCCATCCGATCCATTCAATGATGTCGGCGATGTGTGCAGGGTTCTCCGCCTCCTCCATCGGCTGGGTGGTGACCCAGATGTGCTCGCGGATATATTCCGAGGGCAGCCGCTTGAGATGGGGTGTCTCCGCCTTCAGTGTTTTCCAGTGGCTGTCGAGCCGCCAGGCGAGCGACGGCAGCCAGCCGAAACCGCTTTCGATGAAGACGATCCGCAAGGTCGGGAAGCGCTCGAAGACGCCCGACAGGGCAAGGCTGATCATCTGCGACTGGCAGGACTGGGCGTGGCCGGCCATTTCCTCGATATAGTAGGACGGCCAGCCGCTCGGCGTGATGGGGTATCCGCTGTTGCCGAAGGCATGGATGCCGATCGGCAGATTGGCGCGGACCGCGGCCTCGTACATCGGCCAATAGTCGCGATGGCCCATCGGCTTTGCGGTCCTGCTGAGCAACAGGACCTGCGCGAAGTTCGGATCACCCGCAAGACGGTCGATCTCGGCGACGGCGGCCGGCCCCTCTTCATAGGCCACCATGACGGAGGCCTTGAGGCGGCTATCCTGCGAAGTCCAGTGCTCGACCTGCCAATCATTGACAGCCCGGCAGAACGCACTGGCCATGTCGGGGTTCTGGTAGTTCCCCGGATGGGGCGAGATGACGTTCAGAATGCCCAGTTGCACATTGTTCGGATCGAGGTGCTGCTGCCGCATGAGGGACAGCGAACTTCCTGCCCGGCTTCCATCCTCCGGCCAGGCATCGATGCGTGCCGCGTCCGGCTGGCCTTTCGGATAGACGGGACCGGCGAACGGCGCCTGCCGGCGACTGACGCCGAAGGTTTCGTAATGCTCCTGCCACCGCTTCTCCAGATAGGGGTAGAGGTCCTGCATCGAGCGGGGAACAGGATGGAGGTCGCAATCCGCGACGGCCCGCTGGACGGGACGGGTGCGCTTGACCTCAGGCTGTACGATATTGATCGTCATTGAAAGGACTCCGCAAGGCGTGAATAGGTCTCGAGGGGATTGTCGATGAGGATCTTGCGCAGATACCCCTCGGAAAGCCCCTCCGGCGTGACGTCGTCGCCCTGGAACTGCCAGTGCGGATAATCCGACGAAAAGATCAGCAGGCGATCGGAATTCATGTGATCGAGGAATTTCTCGAACTGCTGCCGTTCGACGGGAGCGTCCGTCGGCTGCAAGGTAAGCCGGACATGGTCACGCACGATCTCGAAGGGTGAGCGGTCAACCCACGGCACTTCCATGCGCAGGCCTTTCCAGAACTTTCCGAGATGCCACATATGGGCAGGCAGCCAGGTGAAGCCGGATTCCAGCAGAACGACTTTCAAATCGGGAAAGCGGGAGAAAACGCCTTCGCAGATCAGGCTGGTCAGCGTCGTCTGCATGGCCTGCGCCTGGTTGACATAGTCCTCGGTGTAGTAGGACGTCCAGCCGAGCGTGGTCGTCGGGTGCCGGAAACTGGTGCCGGCATGAATGCCGATGGCAAGACCGTGTCGGGCGGCCGCGGCGTGGTGATCGACTCGCACCAGCTGGCGGGCATCTCGAAGCACACGTTCAACGCCGTGCTGCTCTACGAAAAGGGCCCGGTCGGCATGCGCCTCGCCTATAACTGGCGCAGCAAATATGTGGATTCCTACGCGGCCAATGT
>CBFGOD010000024.1:0-18315 GCA_965650295.1 uncultured Shinella sp.
CGCAAGATCAAGGAATACGAAGTCCTTGACGAAGAGGGCCTGCAGCTCATCGAAAACAATGCCGACCGCGTGCTCGAGGAAATCGGCATCGAATTTCGCGACGATGCCGAAGCGCTCCAGCTCTGGCGCGAAGCCGGCGCGGATGTGCGCGGCGAACGCGTGCATTTCCCCAAGGGTCTCTGCCGCGAACTCCTGAAGACCGCGCCGTCGAACTTCACCTGGCATGCCCGCAATCCCGAGCGCAGCGTGTATATCGGCGGCAAGGCCACCGTCTTCGTGCCGGTTTACGGCCCGCCCTTCGTGCGCGATCTGGAAGGCAACCGCCGTTATGCGACCATCGAGGACTTCCGCAATTTCGTGAAGCTCGCCTATATGGCGCCGTCCATGCATTCGTCCGGCGGCACGGTCTGCGAGCCGGTGGACGTTCCGGTGAACAAGCGTCACCTGGACATGGTCTACACCCACCTCAAATATTCCGACAAGCCGTTCATGGGCTCCGTCACCGCGCCGGAACGCGCGGAAGACTCCATTGCCATGGCCAAGCTCGTGTTCGGCGACGAGTTCGTCGAAAACAACACGGTCATGATGAACCTCATCAACGCCAACTCGCCGATGGTCTTCGACGAGACCATGGTGGGCGCGCTGAAGGTCTATGCCCGCCATAACCAAGCTTGCGTCGTCTCGCCGTTCATCCTGTCGGGCGCCATGAGCCCGGTCACGGTCGCCGGCACGCTGACGCAGATCCTCGCCGAAGTTCTCGCCGGTGCCTCCTTCACCCAGCTCATCCGCAAGGGTGCGCCGGTGCTGTTCGGTACGTTTGCCGCCTCGATCTCCATGCAGTCGGGCGCACCGACTTTCGGTTCGCCGGAGCCGTCGCTCGTCTCCTATGGTGCGGCCCAGCTCGCGCGTCGCCTCGGCATTCCGTTCCGTACCGGCGGTTCGCTCTGCGGCTCGAAAATCCCGGATGCGCAAGCCGCCCATGAATCGGCCAACACGCTGAACATGACGCTGCTGGCCGGCACCAACTTCGTGCTGCACGCCGCCGGCTGGCTCGAAGGCGGCCTCGTTGCCTCCTACGAGAAGTTCATGATCGACCAGGATCAGCTCGGCATGCAGCAGAAGTTCGCCGAGGGCATCGACCTCTCGGAGAACGCGCAGGCACTCGACGCCATCCGCGAAGTCGGTCCGGGCAGCCACTATCTCGGCTGCGCCCATACCCAGGCCAACTTCCAGACCGCCTTCTACCGCTCGCCGCTCGCTGACAACAACTCGTTCGAGCAGTGGGAAATCGAGGGCCAGAAGCGCATCGAAGACCGTGCCAATGCGCTTTGCCGCACCTGGCTGGAAAACTACGAGGCGCCCTATCTCGATCCGGCCATCGACGATGCCCTGCTTGCCTATATCAAGGAGCGCAAGGACTCGATGCCGGACGCCTTCACCTGAAAGGGTCCCGATCGCGCCAGGGAGCAAGGCGGAGCGACGCGGGTGGCGGACATGATCCAGAAGGAAGTCTGGCGTCCCCACTATGAACTCAAAGGGGACGTGACCAAGTGAGGCCGCGTCCTCCCGATCTCGAAACGATCCGTGCGGCTCTCCAGCCGCACGGTCTTTTTTTGCGCGGTTTCGTGAATTTCGCGGAAGGCGAGGCGGTTCCGCATCTGGCGGGCGGCGGTTCGGCAAGGAGCGTTGTCCTCATCGGCAATATCGGCAGTTCCCTGTGGCCGGCCTTTTCCCGCTGGCGGGAAACTGCTCCGGATCGCGGCGGCCGCGAACCGCTCGACACTTGGTCGAAAGCTGTCATCCACCCCATCGCCGCCCTGGCCGATGCAACGGCGTGGTTTCCGTCCGATCCGCCCTGGCAGCCCTTCCAGCAATGGGCCATGCGCGCCGAGGGCCTGAAGGCCTCGCCGCTCGGCATCCTCATCCATCCCGTCTACGGTCTCTGGCATGGCTACCGCGGGGCTCTCGGTTTCGCGGAACCGATCATTGATGCATCGGCGCCGCACGCCGCGCATCCCTGTGATCACTGTCCGGACAAACCCTGTCTCACCACCTGTCCCGCCGGCGCGGTGCGGCCAGACATATTTGACGTGCCCGCCTGTCGTTCGCATTTGCGCACACCGGAGGGGCAGGGCGGCTGCATGATTGGCGGTTGCCTCGCCCGTGCGGCTTGCCCGGTTGGCAGCGATTTCCGCTATAACGACGCGCAGCTTCGCTTCCACATGGCGGCGCTGTCGCTTTGATCGCGGTCCGTCGTTAAATTTGCCGCATTGCCCCTTGAGCCAAGAGACATGCGCGCGCTCCTGTTCCTCTCCGTCCTGTCTTTCACCCTTGCCCTTCGGAACCTTGCCATGGCCGAACCGCCCCATTGCACCGAGATCGAGCACCTCTCCGGCCGCTACACCGTCTGCACCTTCGATCCCGTCAAGGACACGATCCGTCTCTTCGGTGCCGGGACGCTGGAGACGCGGGGGGCGACCTATGACCAGCTCAACACGCATCTGCTGCGCAACGGCCAGCACATGAGCTTCGCCATGAATGGCGGCATGTACCATCCGGGTTACGGCCCGGTCGGGCTGCTGGTCGAGCAGGGCAGGGAGATCGGCAAAATCAACCAGGCCGATGCCTTCGGCAATTTCTTCATGAAACCGAACGGCGTGTTCTGGGTGGCGGATGGCAAGGCTGGTGTGATGGAGACGGAAGCCTTTGCCAAGGCCGCTCTTTCGCCGCGCGAGGCGACGCAGTCCGGGCCAATGCTGGTGATCGACGGACAGATCCATCCGCGTTTCCTGCCGGATGCGACGAGCCTGCAGATCCGCAACGGCGTCGGCATCTTGCCCGATGGACGCGTCGCCTTTGCGATTTCCCAAAATCCGGTGCGCTTCCACGATTTCGCGACGCTGTTCCGGGATCGGCTTCAGAGCAAGAATGCACTGTTCCTCGATGGCAGCATTTCCAGCCTGTATGCCCCCGAAATCCGGCGGCATGACCGGGATGCGGTGACGGGCACGATCATCGCGGTCGTGAAAAATCTGCCCTGGTGAGATTTTTTTCGCGGAAGCACCCAAGGATCGCCCTGTGACGCACGTCTGAAGGGATAGTGCACGCAATCGGGATGGACCCGTGGAAACAGAACTCGTCGAAAAGGCGGCTTCGGGAGACAGGCAGGCCTTCGCCGCCCTGATCGAAAGCCGCTATGATTTCATTCATGCCGTCGCCTGGCGATGGTGCGGCGACCGGCAGGATGCCGAGGACGTGGCGCAGGAGGTGTGCATACGCCTCGCCAATGCCATCCGAGGCTTCAAGGGTGCAAGCCGCTTCGGCACCTGGCTCTATACGGTGACGTTGAACGCTGCGCGCGATCAGATGCGCAAGCGCCGCCGCTCCGAATGGCGCGACGCGGCCTATCTGCGCGAGCAGGCGGTGCTGGGCGATGTGCCGACGGAAGAAGGCAGCGAGGAGCTGTGGCAGGCCGTGCGGCAACTGCCGGACAAGCAGCGCGATGCCGTGCTGCTCATCTACGGCGAAGGTCTGAGCCACGCCGCGGCGGCCGATGTGCTCGGCTGCGCCGAAACGACGATTTCCTGGCATGTGCACGAAGCCCGCAAGCGCCTGAAGGCGCTTTTGCGCGATGCCGCCGCGTGACGGAAGGACCTGTTATGACCGATCTCGACCTCGAAAAACTCGCCCGCCGCACGCCCCCGGCCGCCGACGCATCGGCACGCACGGCCGCACTCGCCGCCGCCATGCAGGCTTTCGGCGATGCGGAAAAAAATGCCGATGCACCCCAAGGATCGACTGCGGGCGGGCGTCAAACCTCCATCTTCAACCGGATATGGAGCCCCATCATGAACCGCAAATTTCTGGCCGGCTCGGCCCTGGCCACCCTGCTCGTCGTGCCCGTCGCAGGCCTCGTCAGCTATGAAATGGTGCGCAACGGCACGGTGCCGCTGACGACGGAGACGGAGATTGCCGCAAAGCCTGTAGAGGGTGAGTTTCGCGCACGCGCCGACAAGAAGATGTCGTTGGACGACATCGACGCTGCCGAGATTTCCAGGCTTCTGAATAAGGAGCAGTCTACCAGTGGTGGTGCCAAGCGCTCGACGCCGAACGCGGATGCAAAAGCGATCGCTTCCGAACCCGTTCCCCTTGCCGAAAGCCATGAAGCGGCAGAGCAGGCCGTACCCAGAAAGTTTGAATACTCTATTACCTCAAGCGATGGCTTATCCACGCAGGAGATGAACCGCACTATTGCGCAACCCTCAGCAGCGGCGGATTCCATCGCCATGCCGATGCCGGAAGAGAACCGCGAGCGCTTCGCCTCCGCTGATCCGAATCCGGTCAAGAGCGTCGCCACCGATCCGGTCTCGACCTTCTCGGCGGATGTCGACACGGCCTCCTATTCCTATATGCGCGGCGCGCTGCTCGGCGGCAGCCTGCCGGAGCCGGATTCGGTACGTGTCGAGGAACTGGTCAACTACTTCCCCTATGACTGGAAGGGGCCGGAGACGGCGGAAAAGCCGTTCAACGCCACCGTCACCGTCATGCCGACGCCGTGGAACAAGGACACCGAGCTGCTGCATATCGGCATCAAGGGGTTCGAGACCGTGGCGACGGAGCAGCCTTCCGCCAACCTCGTCTTCCTGATCGACGTTTCCGGCTCGATGGACGAGGACGACAAGCTGCCGCTCTTGAAAAGCGCCTTCCGCCTGCTGGTCGGCAAGCTGAAGGAGACGGATACGGTGTCGATCGTCACCTATGCCGGCGATGCCGGCGTGGTGCTGGAGCCGACGGCTGCCAAGGATCGCCAGAAAATCCTCGACGCCATCGACAATCTCCAGCCCGGTGGATCGACGGCGGGCGCCCAGGGTATCGAGGTGGCCTACAAGCTGGCTGAAAAGGCCTTCAAGAAGGATGGCGTGAACCGCGTCATGCTGGCGACGGACGGCGATTTCAATGTCGGCCCGGCGAGCGACGAGGACCTGAAGCGCATCATCGAGGAGCGCCGCAAGTCCGGCATCTTCCTCTCCGTGCTCGGCTTCGGCCGCGGCAACTACAATGACGGCATGATGCAGACGCTGGCGCAGAACGGCAACGGCACGGCTGCCTATATCGATACGCTGGCCGAGGCGCAGAAGACGCTGGTGGAGGAGGCGGGGTCTTCGCTCTTCCCCATCGCCAAGGACGTGAAATTCCAGATCGAGTTCAATCCGGAGCGCGTCGCCGAATATCGCCTGATCGGCTATGAGACCCGCATTCTCAACCGCGAGGATTTCAACAACGACAAGGTCGATGCCGGCGATATCGGCTCCGGCCACCGGGTGACTGCGATCTACGAGGTGACGCCGAAGGGCAGCCCCGCCGTGCTGAACGATCCCCTGCGCTATGGCAAGGCGGACGCCGCGACGACGCAGGCCGCCGGCAGCGGCGAACTCGCCTTCCTGAAGATGCGCTGGAAGAAGCCGGATGGCGACAAGAGCGAACTCGTGACGATGCCGGTAACGGATGCCAATGCGGTTGCCGATGTGAATGCCGCTTCGACCGATATCCGCTTCTCGGTCGCGGTTGCGGCCTTCGGGCAGAAGCTGAAGGGCGTTTCCGCCTTGCAGGACTATGCCTACGGCTCGATCCTCGGCCTTGCCGAAGCCGCCAAGGGCAATGATCCCTTCGGCTACCGGGCGGAGTTCGTGAAGCTGGTACAGCTGGCACAGGGCCTTTCCGGCGGAAAGTGAGGCGGCTACGCGGCGGGCCGATTGCTCGATGAGGTCGCCGCGCTATCCTTCTCGCTCCGCCTGCGGGCGGCCGGGGACGGCAGACGGATGAGGGGCGCTGTCCAGCGCCTCTCTTTCGTTTGCGGCAGAGGCTCGCAGCCCAACCGGCTCCCCTCGACCAGATCGAGGCCTGCATCGCGCAGCAAACGCCGGTCGCCGCGCGCGACGAGCAAACGCAAGGCTTCCCGCTCCGTCCGCTTCTGGCGGTGATGTACCCAGATCAACCGTAATGTCTCGAAAATACCCATGCTCTGCGCCTTTCCTTCTGCACAGAGCCAAGCAAAGCCGTAGACATTTCACAAACGAATAGCGATGATGGCTGGCATCAGAAAAAGCGATGGCGCCATGTATCCACCTCTCGAAAGCGATCTGCTCAGGATTTTCGTCGCCGTGGCCCAGGCGGGCAATGTCACCCATGCCGCCGACAAGCTCGCGCGCACGCAATCGGCAATCAGCATGCAGGTGCGCAAACTGGAGGAATCCGTCGGGGCGAAACTCTTCGAGCGCGGGCCGCGCGGTGTCGGGCTGACGATGGAGGGGCAGCGGCTGCTGCCCTATGCCAAGCGCATCGTCGGGCTGGTCGACGAGACGACGGCGGCGATGCGCACCCTGCCGCTGGACGGGCCGGTGCGCGTCGGCATCCCCGAGGAATACAATCAGACGGTCCTGCCCAATGCGCTTGCCGGTTTCGCGGAGGCCCATCCCGGCACGGAGGTAACGGTGTTTTGCGGCTATACGGCCCAGCAGATGGAGGCTCTGGAGGCGGACGAGCTTGATCTCGCCGTCATCTTCGAATGGGACGGTGGCATTTCCGGTGAGCTTCTGGCGATCGACCCGACCGTCTGGGTGGCTTCGGTCGCCCATAATCTGCATCTGGAGAGGCCGGTGCCCGTCGCCTTCTATCGTAGATCGGTCTGGTGCCGGGAATTTGCGCAGCGCTCGCTGGAGCGTCATGCGATCCCCTATCGCGTCGCCTATACCAGCGACACGAGCAGCGGCCTGCGTTCCGCCGTCGAAAGCGGGCTTGCGATTGCCCCGCTCGCGCGCAGCAACATTCCGACGGGTGCGCGGGAGCTGACGTCTGCCGACGGGTTTCCGGTGGTCGATTCCTCGCGTGTCGTGCTGAAGCGCAATCCGCGCCGGGGCGGGCCGGCGATCGACGGCATGGCGAACCTGATCCGCAAATCCTTCGCGCCGCTGGCGGCCAATACCGATCAGGCTTTCGGATAGGCCTTTTCGAGGCCACCGGACCGGGTGAGGCCGGCGCGGAACGCGGCATAGGCGGCGTGCTGACTGGAGCGGGCGGTTTCCGTAAGGCGCATCTGCAAGCGAACAGGTGCGGTTTCCCCCAGCCATTCCCCGAGCTTTTCCAGCTTCAGCGAATTGAGGAAAGGGGCCGCGGCTGCGCGGTTCAGGCAGACATTGAGGCCTTCCAGCAGGTTCTCGTCCTGCTGGGCGTTTTCCATGAGAAGACGCAGATACGCTTTCTCGCCGTCATCCAGGACGGCAAGCTTGTCGGCCACGGTGTCGCGGTCCGGAAAAGCGGCAAGGTCGGCGTTCATGGTCATCCCCTCAGAATCGTCTTTCTCTTGGATAGGACGCGGCAAAAGACCTCGCAAGCAAATGAAATAAATTTGGACGTAAAATCTAATATTGACAAAATATCTATTTTTGGATTGTGTGCCGGCCATGTTCGATTCATCAAACGCCGATCTGCTGCTTCGCCAGCACGCCGCGACGGCCGCGGCCATTTCTACGCTTCTCTACCCCCATGCCGAGGTCGTGCTGCACGATCTCGAAACGGGCCTGATCGCCGGGATATGGAATGCCTTTTCCGGCCGCAAGCCGGGCATGGAATCACTCGTCGGCGAGACGCTGTCGGATGTGGGCGAGGGCGATGTCTACGGTCCCTATGAAAAGACCGGCGAAGATGGCCGACGCCTGAAATCCGTGACGTCGGTGCTGAGGGACGAGCATTGCCAGGTGCTGGGCCTGCTCTGCATCAATATGGATGTCTCGCATTTCGAGGCGGCGGCGAAGCTGCTCTCCGCCTTCACCGGTGCCGCCGCGCCGCGCCCGCCGTCGCTGTTTGCCGGCGACTGGCGCGAGGAGATCAACACCGCGCTGCATGACTGGCTGCGCGGCAACGGCCTCGCGCTATCGGCCCTCAAGAAGGGTGACCGTGTGGCGCTGGTCGCTGCGCTCGATGCGCGCGGCCTCTTCCAGACCCGCAACGCCGTCGATCATCTCGCCGGCCTCATCGGCACCTCGCGCGCCTCGATCTACAACTATCTCGCCGATGCCCGGCGCCAGAACCCGAAGGACATGACGTCATGACCACCTTGCCGGATTTCCGCCTCGAAACCCATTTTTCACGCTGGGAGTTCAAGGCGCGCCACCACATGACGGCAAGCGATGCCGAGACCATGACGATGGCGGATCTCCTGGCGCTTGCCGGCCCTGAGGATCGCGAGGCCTGGGAGCGCGTGTCGCTCGGCTATACCGAGACGTGGGGTGCGCCGGCCATGCGCGCAACGATCGCCTCGACCTATGACACGCTTTCAGGCGCCGACATCCTCACCTTCGCCGGCGCGGAGGAGGGGCTTTACTGCGCCATGCTCGCTCTGCTCGGTCCTGGGGACCACGCCATCGTCACCGTGCCGAACTATCAGTCGATGGAGACCATGCCGGTCACCATCGCGGGCAAGGTCACGGGCATCGCGCTACGGCCGGAAAACCGCTGGCAGCTCGATCTCGATGATGTGCGCGCGGCCCTTCGTCCGGAAACCAAGCTCATCGCCGTCAATTTCCCGAACAATCCGACCGGCACGATCGCCGATCAGGCAATTTTCCGGGGTCTCGTCGCGCTCTGCGCCGAGCGCGGCATCCATCTCTTCTCCGATGAAGTCTATCGCGGGCTGGAAATCGATGCCGCAAAGCGTCTGCCGCAGGCGGCCGATCTCTTCGACAAGGGCATTTCGCTCAATGTCATGTCCAAGGCTTATGGTCTGCCGGGCCTGCGCATCGGCTGGATCGCCTGCCGGGACCACGCGCTTCTCGAGCGCATGGAGAAGATGAAGCACTATCTTTCCATCTGCAACGCGCGTCCTTCCGAGGTGCTGGCGGGTATCGCCATCAAAGCGCGCGAGACTATTTTCGCCCGCAATCGCGCGCTCTGCGCTGACAACATCGCCAAGATCGGCGCCTTCTTCGCCGATTATCCCGATCTCTACGAATGGGTCGCACCCGATGGCGGCTGCGTCGCCTTCACGCGGTATCTCGGCAAAGACGGCGTGGAAGAGCACTGCCGCCGGCTGGTTGAGGAGAAGGGGGTTCTGCTTCTCCCGTCCAGTCTCTTCGTCTCCGATCTCCTGCCCGTGCCCATGGATCGTTTTCGCGTCGGGGTCGGGCGCAAGAACATCGAGGCGGGCCTTGCAGCCTGGCGCGAGTTCCTGTCGGAAGCCTGACCACAAGGACCTCGCGGGCTTGCTCGCGAGGTCTTTTAGCCGGTGACTAGCCCAGAATGTCGGTGGCCTTGTGGCCGTCTTCGACGCCATCGATCAGCAGGACATCGCCATCGGAATTGCGGGTGCGCAGCGGCAGGATGGCCTGATAGGCGGGCGATGCGTACCAGTCTTCCGCCGCCTTGCGGTCCGGAAAGGCTAGCATGATGATATCGTCGGCAAAGGTGCCCTCCAGCACCTGCTTGTTGCCGTCGCCATGCAATACGAAGGCTCCGCCGTAAGGCGCCATGGTGGCATCGATGCCTTCGAGATAGGCGATGATCTCGGGGCCGAAGGCGACGTTGCGAAGGTGGGCGATTGCGTAGGTGGTCATCGGGCTCTCCTGTGAAGCAGTTTCAGTGACAGAACCCTAGGCGGTGCCGCGTGGCGGATCGATTACCTTGCAGGTAATGGCCATGGCTACGCGCACTAAAAAGCCGCCCGCGGCGAAGGCCGGGGCGGCTGATCTTTTGACCGGAAGAAACCGGTCCTAGCTGCGGCGGCGGCCGCCGCGTTCGCGGCCGGGAATAGCCGCGCTTTCGTCGGCAGTCTTGTTGCGCAGCGGGCCGATCTTTTCGACGATAGCTTCAAGCGTCGGGCGTTCGCGCGGTTCATGGGCATCGAGCGCCATGCGCATGGCGGCGAGGTGCTCGCAGGACGTGCCGCAGCAGCCGCCGATGATGCGGGCGCCGGCGTCGCGGGCGAGGCGGGCATATTCGGCCATCAGCGGCGGCGTGCCGGAATAGTAGATCTCCGAGCCGCGGAATTCCGGGATGCCGCAATTGCCCTTGACGACGACGGTCGCGGCCGGATCGGCGCCGGTCATGTCGAGCAGCGAGGACAGGATGTCGGACGCACCGACGCCGCAATTGGCACCGACGGCCAGCGGACCCGCACCGATATCGCCGGCAACGCCATGGATGTCGCGCGGATGCAGACCCATCATGGTCTTGCCGGCCGTGTCGAACGAGCCGGTATAGACGAAGGGCATGCCGACCTTGGTGGCGCCCTCCGCGGCGGCGCGGATTTCCTCGGGCGAGGACATGGTCTCGATCCAGGCCACATCGGCGCCACCGGCCTTGAGGCCTTCGATCTGTTCGACGAAGGCGGCGACGGCGTCGTCATAGGTCAGCGCGCCGAGCGGCACGAGCAGCTCGCCCGTCGGGCCGACGGAGCCGGCGACGATGACTGTACGGTCCGCCTTGTCGGCAACGGCGCGGGCGATCTCGGCGGCCGTCTTGTTGAGCGCGAAGACGCGGTCCTGGGCATGGTGCAGCTTCAGGCGATGGCGCGTGCCGCCGAAGGTGTTGGTCAGGATGATATCGGCGCCGGCATCGACGAAGTCCTGGTGCAGTTTCGTGATGTTCTCCGGTTTCGCCTCGTTCCACAGCTCCGGCGCTTCACCGGCTTCCAGGCCCATGGCGAAGAGCGAGGTGCCCGTTGCACCATCGGCGAGCAGGAAGGGCTTTTCGGCAAGCAGGGCGGCAAGCGGGTTCGTGGCGGTCATGGGGCGATCCTTCTGTTTGTCGCATCATATAAAGATTTCTTTATGTGATTGCAACGACGCATTCCCGGCAAAGAAATTGCTGTTTGCGGCAACGCGATGGTTGCGCGCGGCTGCGATGCTGCTACACCGGAATTCCGGCTCTACTCCAAAAGGATGTTCTCATGCCGGATTTTTCCACATTCATGCTCTTTGCCGCAGCCGCGCTGGTTCTGACCGCGACGCCCGGACCCGATATGCTGCTGATCGCGTCGCGCAGCGTCAGCCAGGGACGGTCCGCCGGTTTCCTGACCTATGCGGGCATCGCCGCCGGCACCTATTGCCATGCCATCGCCGCGGGCCTCGGCCTGTCGCAGCTCTTTCTCACCGTTCCTGTCGCCTATGAGATCGTCCGCTGGGCCGGTTGCCTCTATCTTCTCTACCTTGCCTACAAGACGATACGCTCGGAAGGCGGGGCCTTCTCCCCATCGCCGACGCTGAAGCGGCTTTCGGGACAGCGAATCTTCTTCGAGGGACTTGCCACGAACCTTCTCAATCCAAAAATGGCCCTGTTCGTGCTGGCGCTGTTTCCCCAGTTCGTCGATCCCTTGGGCGCGTCATTGCCCCTACAAATGATCGTTTTGGCGACGATCCTGAACGGGATCGGCCTGGTGGTGAACGGTTTGGTGATCGTTCTGGGAAGCCAGCTGCGCAACCGGCTCTCCTCCATGCGTCGCTTTCCCCGGCTGCCGCAATATCTCCTCGCGACCGTCTTTGCCGGATTGGCGTGCCGGCTGGCGCTCGGGTCGCGCAGCTAGGCGTAAAAAATCCCGCCGCAAATCGCTTGCCGCGGGATGTTGTATGCCATCGATTATGTCAGCTTCAGGCCGCCTTCGCCTCGTGGCTCGTCGGCGTGACCATCGAGGCGATGATCGCGCTGAGGCTGATGGCGCCGACCGGACGGTTGTTCTCGTCCACCACATGGGCGAGCGTCTGGTTGGCTGATGTCATGGCGCGGGCGGCCACTTCCAGCACCGTGCCCTTGGCGATCGGCATGCCTTCAGGATTGCCCGACAGCGGTGCCATGATCGTCTCGACATTCACCACGCGACCGCGGTTCACTTCCTTCACGAAGGCCGTGATGTACTCGTCCGCCGGGTTGAGCACGATTTCCTGGCCGGTGCCCTGCTGCACGACCATGCCGTCCCGGAGGATGGCGATCTTGTCGCCGAGACGCAGCGCCTCGTCGAGATCGTGCGTGATGAAGACCACGGTCTTCTTCAGTTCCTTCTGGAGATCGAGAAGCACGGTCTGCATATCGACGCGGATGAGCGGGTCGAGCGCCGAATAGGCTTCGTCCATCAGGAGGATGTCGGCATCGTTGGTCAGCGCACGGGCAAGGCCCACGCGCTGCTGCATGCCGCCCGACAGCTGGTTCGGATAGTGGTTCTCGAAGCCGGACAGGCCGACGCGAGCGATCCACTGCGTTGCGCGCTTCTCGCGTTCCGCCTGACCTACGCCCTGGATCTCCAGGCCATAGACGGTATTTTCGAGAACCGTGCGATGCGGCAAGAGCGCGAACTTCTGGAACACCATCGCCGTCTTGTGGCGGCGGAATTCGCGAAGGTCGTTTTCGCTCATCTTGCAGACGTCGACGCCGTCATAGAGCACTTCGCCGGCCGTCGGGTCGATCAGCCGGTTGATGTGGCGGATCAGCGTCGACTTGCCGGAACCCGAAAGCCCCATCACCACCATGATGCCGCCGGCGGGCATGGAGATGTTGATGTCGCGCAGGCCCAGAACATGGCCGTATTTCTGGTTCAGTTCGGCCTTGCCGAGACCGTTCTTCACGGCATCGACATAGTCGCCGCCACGGGGTCCGAAGATCTTGTAGAGATTGCGGACCTCGATTGCATGACTAACCATGAATTACCTCCGAATGCTTCTGCAGCCGCTTGCCATAAGCCTGGCTTGTGCGGTCGAAAATGATGGCGATGGCCACGAGCGCGAACCCGTTGAGGAACCCGACCGTGAAGAACTGGTTGTTGATGGCCTGGAGCACGTTCTTGCCGAGACCGCCGACGCCGACCATGGAGGCGACGACGACCATGGCGAGCGACATCATGATGGTCTGGTTGATACCGGCCATGATAGTGGGCAGCGCCAGCGGCATCTGCACGTTCCTGAGCTTCTGCCAGCCGGAAGACCCGAAGGCGTCTGCGGCCTCCAGAACCTCCTTGTCGACGAGCCGGATGCCCAAGTTGGTCAGGCGGATCATCGGCGGTACGGCATAGATGACGACCGCGATGAGGCCCGGCACCTTGCCGATGCCGAAGATCATGACGACGGGGATGAGATAGACGAAACTCGGCATCGTCTGCATCACGTCGAGGATCGGGTTGACGAAGCCTTGCACCCGGTCTGACCGGGCCATGAGGATGCCGATCGGAATGCCCACCAGGATGGCGATGAACGTACAGACCGTCACCATGGCGAGCGTCACCATCGTGTCGTTCCAAAGACCCAGCAACCCGATGGCAAGCATCGAGAGGGCGGTGCCGATGGTGATCCTGATGTTGCGGCTGCCGAAATAGACGATCGCCAACATGATCAGAAGGATGATCGGCCAGGGCGAGCTGACGAAAAGCCGCTCGAGATAGTTCAGAAACCATTGCAGCGGCTGCACCATCGCATCGATGGCGTTGACATAGCTTCGAACGAGGGCCTTGAAGCCATCATCGACACTTTTTCTGACTGCACGGATACTGACGTCACTGAAGGCCGGAAATTTACAAAGAAAGTCTGGCAACGATTCGCATAGACCTGCCATTCCTGTCCCCTCTCTACCGGAAGTTATTGTCTCGCAACGCAATGTATTTTTGTTGCAACTGCGAACGAGACGGTGCGCACAGGGATATTCTTGTTCTGGTTCCCGGCTTGCAGTTCGTCATGACACGAACCACTGCATGTTACTGTGCTGTTTGCGACCTCTGCAGTTTCTTGATGCGCGGCGATAAGGATGCCGCTCGTTCAGGTCGCGGAAAGGGCCGGCAGCCGGGAAGGGCTGCCGGCGATCGGTTTAGAGAGCGGCCTTGACCTTCTCGGCGACCTCGGGGGAAACCCACTTGGTCCACATGTCGGGATAGGTTTCGAGGAAGTACTTCGCAGCATCCTCGTTCGTGCCCTGGTTGGCGTCCATCCAGGCGAGAACCTTGCCGACCGTGCCGTTATCCCATTGGCGGGTCTTCATATAGTCCATGGCAACGCCGGCCTTTTCGGAGAAGGCCTTGGTCACGACGGTGAAGACGTCGGAGGTCGGATAGGAGTTGACCTTCGGGTTTGCGCAGTCCGGAACGGCGGTGCAGGCATCCCAGTCGGCCTTGTTGTGGTCTACGCCGAAGGAGAGCTTGGTCATCTCGTACTTGCCGAGGATGGCCGTCGGTGCCCAGTAATAGCCGCGCCAGCCGGTCTTCTTTTCGAAGGCGTTCGCAATCGAGCCGTCGAGGCCGGCAGCCGAGCCCGTATCGACGAGCGTGAAGCCGTCCTTGTCGGCATCGAGTGCGCGGTAGAGGTTGTCCGTCGAGACCTGGCAGTTCCAGCCCGAGGGGCAATTGTGCACGGCGCCCTTGGAGGCGTCTTCCGGTGCCGGGAACAGTTCCGGATGCTTCAGCGCGTCCTGAACGGTCTTGATGTCTGGATGCTCGTCGGCGAGGAATTTCGGGATCCACCAGCCTTCCACGCCGCCCTCCGAGAGGAGGGGAGCGAGCTGGATGAGACGGCCTTCCTTGATGGCGGCGTCGAGCGGCGTGCGCACGGCGTTCACCCACATTTCGGGCGCGACATCAGGCTCGCCCTTTTCGTTCATGGAGGTGAAGGTCGGCATGGTGTCGCCGGTAACCAGCGTCACGGTGCAGCCGTAGCCGTTTTCGAGGATGATCTTGTCGACATGCGCGGCGACGCCGGCCGAGGCCCAGTTCATTTCGGCCATGGAAACTTCGCCGCACTCTGCGGCCTGGGCAGAACCGGCAAAGCCATAAAGGCCGGCAGCGATGATGGTGGAAGCAAGGAGCTTCTTCATGAGATTAAGACCTCCCAGTCTTGGATGCAGCAATCAACCCGGAAGGCAGCGCAGGCTACTGCGTTGTCCCGTCTGCCTGAAAGTCTAGCGACAGCCACGGAGGTTCGATGCCAGTGAGGCGAGCCAATCCCCCTGCTGAAAAGCGCCGATCCCTGTTTTTTTGTTCACCGGTGGAACCCTGTCACCGGAGACCTCTTGTCGTGCGCTACAGGGGCTAGCCTACGGGTTCTCATTGAGAAATCAACCTCCTGCGCGCCGTCTGGTGGCGCAGATAAGCCCGCAGCACTGCCGGGATGCTGGAAATCCGGCAACCGGACGGTGGAAAAATTTGGGCGTTTGCTCGCATTCGGGCAAATGTTCAAGGGTGCTTGAAGAGGCGGTTTACGATGGTCGTTGAATGCGGACATATCCTGTCCCGTCTGCGCCGCTTTGCCGTCCAAAAAAATATTTCGAAATTTTTCAAAAAAAGTCGCGATTCATCTTTGCTTAAGCTCCCGATAACGGTCCGGTAAGGATGTGCCGCTATTGGTTCCATCACGGCGGGAGACACCGCCGCCCGCTCCGGAAAGGTATTGCGTACCGGGGTGACTGGGCTTCGACGCGTGTTTGTCGAAAGCCGCCATGCGTATTTTGGCAAGCCGTGCATCACCGAAAGGGATGTACGGCTTTCGCCGTTTCAGGGCGTCGTTTTCCGAGAACGGATCCCGGTAGCAGGCAAAGAAAAACGCCGCCTCCCGGAGAGAGGCGACGTCGTATGCGAGCGGACCTGACGTCGCGCTCGAAGGATCAGCCGACGTTGCGCGTGCGGATGAAGCCGAGCGGGCCGAACGGCGCGTCCATGACGACGTTGCGCACGCGGGACTGGCTCTTGGGAGCGAAGCCGTTCCAGGCGATTTGTACGAAGTTCGGCTTGCTGAAGATGAACAGCATGGTCTTTGTCCTAAAAATCCGAAGCCACGCGCCTCGGCTGTCTGATGGTGTTGATATAGGCGCGGTCGGGCCAAAAGTCACGATCGTTCACGGCGCAAAATGTCGCAGAATGAACAGCAGATCAGCCCTGCGGATTTTGCATGACGGGCTGTTGCGGAAATACATCTGATTGCGGCCGCCGATTGCGGCAAGATTGCGGTAAATCAGGGCTTTTCGGCGGCGGAGCCGAATGCTAGGAGGGCGTCATGGTGAGATCGATCATGCTTCAGGGCACCGGCTCGGATGTCGGAAAAACGGTATTGGTGGCGGGGCTCTGCCGCATCGCCGCCAATCGCGGGCTGAAGGTGCGTCCCTTCAAGCCGCAGAACATGTCCAACAACGCCGCCGTTTCGGCCGATGGCGGCGAGATCGGCCGGGCGCAGTGGCTGCAATCGCTCGCCGCCCGCGTGCCGTCCTCCGTGCACATGAATCCGGTGCTCTTGAAGCCGCAGTCGGATGTCGGCAGCCAGATCATTCTGCAGGGCAACGTGTTCGGTCAGGCCAAAGGACGCGACTATCAGGCGCTGAAGCCGAAGCTCATGGGCGCGGTCATGGAAAGTTTCGGGATCATCAGCGAAGGCGCGGATCTCGTCGTCGTGGAAGGGGCGGGCTCGCCGGCGGAAATCAACCTGCGTGCCGGCGATATCGCCAATATGGGCTTTGCGACGCGGGCGAATGTGCCGGTCGTTTTGGTCGGCGATATCGATCGCGGCGGCGTCATCGCCTCGCTGGTCGGCACCCATGCCATCCTGCCGGAGGAAGACCGGCGCATGGTCACGGGCTATCTCATCAACAAGTTCCGTGGCGACGTCACGCTGTTCGACAGCGGTATTTCCGAGATAGCCCGCTTCACCGGCTGGCCCTGTTTCGGCGTCGTGCCGTGGCTGAAGCAGGCGGGCCATCTGCCGGCGGAGGATTCCGTCGTGCTGGAGCGGCTCGCCAAGGGTGGGGCAGGGGCATTGAAAGTCGCCGTGCCCGTCCTGCCGCGTATCGCCAATTTCGATGATCTCGATCCGCTCAAGGCCGAGCCACAGGTCGATCTGGTCTTCGTGCGGCCGGGCGAGCGGTTTCCGGCCGATGCCGGGCTCGTCGTGCTGCCCGGCTCGAAATCCACCATTTCCGACCTTCGCGATTTCCGCGCCGCCGGCTGGGACAGGGATCTTCATCTCCATATGCGCCGCGGCGGCCGCGTCATCGGCATTTGCGGCGGCTACCAGATGCTCGGCCAGCGCGTCACCGACCCGCTCGGCATCGAAGGCAGCGAGCGCGCGGTCGAGGGGCTGGGCCTTTTGGCCGTCGAAACCGAGATGGCGCCGGAAAAGACCGTGCGCAACAGCACCGCCCGCTCCCTGCAATATGACGTGCCGCTGGAGGGCTACGAAATCCATCTTGGCCGCACCACCGGCCCGGATGTGCTTCGTCCGTCCGTCAGCATCGATGGGCGGCCGGATGGCGCCGTTTCGGCCGACGGGCGGGTGATGGGCACCTATCTGCACGGGCTTCTGTCCAGCGATGCCTATCGCGCCGGGCTTCTCGCCGATTTCGGCATCGAGGGCGGCGGCTTCGATTACCGCGCAAGCGTCGATGCCGCGCTCGACGGCGTGGCGGCGGAGCTGGAATCGGTTCTCGATCCCGCCTGGCTCGACGCGCTTCTGCAACCCGCCTGATTAAATCAGCAGGCTCAAACGTACAGCCATCAGGTTCTCCGATGCCGCTCTGCCGCACCAAAGTTGCGCCAGAATTCGGTGCGAGGAGTGATGGAAATCCGCCCGGATGACCGGGCGCAGGCGCCCCGCGCGATCCAAAAGGGTGAGATATATGGGTTCTGGACCTCTCGCACGCTCCGTTCTGGCCGGTCTTCTCGGGCTGTCGCTGGCCGGCACGCCCGCCGTCGCCTTCGCGCAGGCCGCCACCGGCAAGGAAGCCGGCAGCGCCGGCAAGCGCTGGGAGGAGGAGTTTTCGCTCTGGCAGAAGGTCTCTTCCGGCAGCGATGTCGCCCAGTACGAGGGCTATCTGAAGCAATATCCCAACGGCACCTTCGCCTCCATGGCCCGCCTGCGCATCGCCGAATTGCAGGCCGCTGCCAAGGAGAAGCCCGCCAAGAGCGTGACCGCCGAGGCGGAAGCCAAGGCCAAGGCCGAGGAAGCAGCCGCCGCCGAAAAGGCCAAGGCGGACGAAGAAGCGAAGAAGGCGGCAGAGGCCAAGCAGGCGGAAGAAGCGCAGAAGGCCGCCGAGGCCGAAAAGGCCAAGGCTGAAGAGGAAGCCCGTAAGGCAGCCGAAGCGAAGAAGGCCGCAGATGAGGCCCAAAAGGCTGCCGAGGCCAAGAAAGCCGAAGAGGAGGCCCTGAAGGCAGCCGAGGCGAAGAAGGCTGCCGAAGAGGCGCAGAAGGCTGCCGAAGCGGAAAAGGCCAAGGCCGAACAGGAGGCTGCGCGCCTGAAGGCGGAAGCCGAGGCCAAGCAGGCCGAAGAAGCTGCTGCTGCCCGCAAGCTCGCCGAGGAAAAGGCTGCGGCC
>CBFGOD010000025.1:0-18178 GCA_965650295.1 uncultured Shinella sp.
ACATACTGCTTCTTGATCTCGTCGATGAACGAGTTCTTGGTGAGCAGCGTCGTGGTGGCGAAGGCCGAAAGCAGCAGCGTGATCAACGGCAGCGTCATGTGCCACATGTAGTCGAGCGGCTTCTGCCACCAGGCGAGGCTGTCGAAATTATCCGACACGATGCCGCGCAGCGGGAACCAGTCGAGGAAGGACCCGCCGGCGAAGAGCACGATCAGCAGGATGCCGAACAGGAAGCTCGGCACCGCATAGCCGATGATGATGATGCCCGAGGTCCAGACGTCGAAGGCCGACCCGTCCGAGACCGCCTTCTTGATGCCGAGCGGGATGGAGATGGCGTAGGAGAAGATGAGGATCCAGACGCCGAGCGAGATGGAGACCGGCATCTTCTCGGCGATCAGATCGACGACCGAGGTGTTGCGGAAGAAGCTCTCGCCGAAATCGAAGCGCATATAATCCCACATCATCGTGAAGAAGCGCTCGAGCGGCGGCTTGTCGAAGCCGAACTGCTTTTCCAGCTTGGCGATGAATTCGGGATCGAGCCCCTGCGAGCCGCGATAGGCGCCCTCGCCGCCGGCATTCTGCAGCATGTCGCCGCCGCCGGAAAGACGGTCGCCCGCGCCCTGGTTGGTGAGGTCGGAAATGACCTGCTCGACCGGGCCGCCCGGTGCGAACTGCACGATCGCAAAGGAGATCGCCATGATGCCGAAGATGGTCGGGATCATCAGCAGGAGACGACGCAGGATATAGGCGCCCATCAGCGACGCTCCACCGGAAGGACGCGCCCGTCTGCGGCACGCCGCCGCTTCGATATCCTGTCGATCAAGCCCAAACCTTCTCGTTTTGCCACCGCTGCCGGCAGCGGTGATTCGCTGTCGCTATATGGAGCCCAGCCGGCTTTGCGGCGCAAGCCCCGGCTCATTTCGCGGCGGTTTTCGACCACCAGACATTCGGGAAGCCGAGCCCGTAATAGGGCAGCTCCGCCGGTCGGGCGAGATTGTTCCAATAGGCGATGCGTTGCGCCTTGGCGTAGAACAGCGGCACGACATAGTGATGGGCGAGCAGCACGCGGTCGAGCGCATGGGTGGTCGCCACCAGTTCGTCACGGTTCGGCGCGAAGATGATGCGGCGGATGAGATCGTCGATCGCCGGATCGGAAATGCCGGCGTAGTTCTTCGAGCCCTGCTGGTTGGCCGAGGCCGAGCCCCAATAGTCGCTCTGCTCGTTGCCCGGAACGAGCGACTGCGCCCAGACACCGTAGATCATGTCATAGTCGAAGCTTCTGATACGGTTGGTATATTGCGAGGCATCGACGGTGCGGATGCGCGCATCGACGCCGATCTTCTTCACGCTGTTGACGAAGGGCGTGACCGTGCGCTCGAAGGAGGGGTTGGAGAGCAGGATCTCGAAGCCGAAGGGTTCGCCCGTCTTCACATTGACCAGCTTGCGGTCCTTCAACTCGTAACCGGCCTCCTTGAAGAGGTCGAGCGCCTTGCGCAGGTTGGTGCGCACCTTCTGCGGGTCGCCGTTGACGGGGTTGGTATAGGGCGTGGTGAAGACGTCAGCGGGGACCTTGTCCTTCAGCTCCTCGAGGATTTCCTTCTCGCGCCCTTCCGGCAGGCCGGAGGAAGCCAGTTCCGTGCCCCAGAAATAGCTGTCGACGCGCTGGAAGGCATTATAGGCGAGGCTGCGGTTCAGGTCCTCGAAGTCGAAGGCGTAGTTCAGCGCCTCGCGCACCTTCTGATCCCTAAACTTGTCGCGGCGCAGGTTCGGCACGAAGGCCTGCATGACGCCGGTGGCGCGCAGCGGGTTCTCAATCTCCTCGCGCACCACGCGCCCGTCCTTGGCAGCGGGGAAATCGTAGGAGGTCGCCCAGTGGCTGGCGCTGTTATCCTGGTAGAACTGGACATTGCCGGTGCGGAAGGCTTCGAATTCGACGGTCCTGTCACCGAAGAACGTGTAGATGATCGTGCCGAAATTGTTCTGGCCGACATTCACATTGAGGTCCTTGCCCCAATAGTCGTCGCGCCGTTCGAAGCGGATGGAGGCGCCGGCCTGGAAGGCGCCGATCTTGTAGGGGCCGGAGCCCATCACCGGTTCCAGCGTCGTGCGGCTGATATCGCGCTTGTTGCCCTTGGCGTCCGTTCCCTCCCACCAGTGCTTGGGGATGACCGGGAACTGGCCGAGAATGTTCGGCAGTTCCCGGTTGTTCTTCTCGTCGAAACGGAAGGTGATGTCGCGATCGCCGGTCTTTTCGGCCGAAATCACATGGCGGTAGTAGTTGGCGTAGAGCGGATTGTGCTCCTTCAGCTTTTCGAAGGAATAGACGACATCATCAGGCGTCACCGGCTGCCCATCCGCCCATTTCGCCTCCGCGCGCAGGCGGAAGGTCGCGGACGAGAAGTCGTCGGGATAGGAAACGCCCTCGGCGAGCAGGCCATAGGAGGCGGTGATCTCGTCCTCGGCCGATTTCAGCAAGGTATCGAAGACCAGCGAGCCGACACCGGTTGCCGCCTCGCCCTTGGAGAGGATGAGGTTGAACGTGTCGTAGGTGCCGGTTTCGGAGAGTTTCAGCTCGCCGCCCTTCGGCGCATCGGGATTGACATAGTCGAAATGCGCAAATCCGTTGGGATGCTTCAGCTCACCGATGGTCGAGATGCCGTTGCGCCAGACCGGGCTTGCAGCATCCTGAGCGACAGCCCCCGTCGCGAGCCCGATCGCCAGTATCGCCGTGACCAATGTTCTCCCGTAGGCTGCCTGCATGCCACTTTCCTTTCCATGCGTTTGCCGAAGCATGCAGCGGAGAATAGGCAAAATCCGGGCAATTGACAGGCCTGCCATGAAAGCGGCGGTTTTTGCCGCCCCTATCCGGCACGACGATTCACTTCCGCGAAAGGATGATCCTTTAACCTTTCGCAACGATTGCGACTTCGAGACCCGCCAATGCCCCTGCCTTCCAAGCTTATCCGCCTCATCCCGTGCCTGATGGCCGCCGGCCTCGCGCTGACCGCCCTTGCCGCTCCCGCCGCCGCCGAGGACCGGCCGGCCAAGGAGCTGTTCGGCGCAAAGCGCCTGCCGGCGAAAATGGCGACCAATCCCTATGGCTCCTATGCCAAGGGCTGCATTGCCGGCGCGGTGGCGATCCCGACGGACGGGCCGGCCTGGCAGGCAATGCGCCTGTCGCGCAACCGGCGCTGGGGTCATCCGCAGATGATCGCGCTCCTGGAGCAGTTCTCGCAGGATGCGCAGAAACTCGGCTGGCCGGGCCTGCTGCTCGGCGATATCTCGCAGCCGCGCGGCGGGCCGATGCTATCAGGCCATGCCTCGCACCAGGTCGGCCTCGATGCCGATATCTGGTTTACGCCGATGCCCGATCATCGCCTGTCGGCTGAGGAGCGTGAGAAGCTGCCCTTCACCTCCATGCTCGACAAGAGCAAGTTCCTGACCGTCGATTCGCGTCGCTGGACCTCGACCCATGCCAAGCTCGTCATGAAGGCGGCGAGCTATCCGCAGGTCGATCGCGTCTTCGTCAATCCGGCGATCAAGAAGAAGCTCTGCGACACCTGGCAGGGCGACCGGTCGCTGCTCGGCAAGGTGCGGCCGATCTACGGCCATGACGAGCATTTCCATATCCGCATCAAGTGCCCGGAGGGTGCGGCCGGCTGCAAGCCGCAAGCCCGCGTGCCGGCCGGCGACGGCTGCGATGCCTCGCTTGCCTGGTGGTTCACCAAAGAGCCCTGGTCCAAGCCGAAGCCGAAGAAGGACGACAAGCCCGTGAAGCCCTGGTATCTGACGATGGCCAATCTTCCCAAGGCCTGCGGCACCGTGCTTGCGAGCGCCTCGCCGGCCTCCGAGCAGGAAGTGACCTATCAGGGCAATGGCGGCGTCTCCTCCACCGCGCTCGCCTTCTCCGGCGGCGGCGACACGCCGGCGGGCAGCATCGAGGCCGTCATCGCCAACGACACGGCGCTGCCGGCCATCGTGCCGATCCCGATCCCGCGGCCGTTCCAGTAAGACACCTCTAGCGGCGGGGCTTTTCAAGGCCCCGCCGCTTTTGTATAAGGCGATCAAATCGATTTAAATTTCCCCGTAGAACCCACGAGGAACGCCATGTCCCGCCGCAAATGCATCGCCCTCATCGCCCATGACGAGAAGAAGGACGACATGGCGGATTTCGCATTGCGCAATGAAAAGGTGCTGGCGCAGGCGAAGATCGTCGCGACCGGCACCACCGGCGGCCGTGTTCTGGAAGCCTGCCCCGGCCTCGACGTGACGCGTCTCAAGAGCGGCCCGCTCGGTGGCGACCAGCAGATCGGCGCACTGATCGCGACCGGCGAGGTGGACGTCTTGATCTTCTTCGTCGATCCGCTCACCCCCATGCCGCACGATGTGGACGTCAAGGCGCTGATGCGGCTTGCCATCGTCTACGACATTCCGATGGCGCTGAACCGCGCCACGGCCGAACACCTGCTCGACTTCGCCGCCGATTGACGGCACTGTTGAGCCCGGATAGGCGATGAGCCAAAATCACGACGCGAAAGAACGGGATAGCTTGATGGCACGGCCTGGCGATAACGACACCAACCTCCCCTTCCCCATTCTCGTCGGCGATATCGGCGGCACCAATGCGCGCTTCGCGCTGCTGCTGGACGCCTTTGCCGAACCAAAACAGTTCCCGATCGTCCAGACGGCGGATTTCGCCAATATCGACGATGCCCTGCAGAAATGCATTCTCGACACGAGTTCGGTGCAGCCGCGCTCGGCGATCCTGGCGCTTGCCGGCCCGATCCAGGGTGATGAGGTGCCGCTGACCAATTGCCCCTGGGTGGTGCGCCCGCGCGATATGATCGCCAATCTCGGCTTCGAGGATGTGCTGCTCGTCAACGATTTCGAGGCGCAGGCGCTCGCGGTCGCGTCGCTCGGCGATGCCGACCGGGAAAAGATCGGCCCCGGCATCGAGCGCAATGCCGCTTCGCGCACCGTGCTCGGCCCCGGCACCGGGCTTGGCGTCGCCGGCCTCGTCTATGCCCGGCACAGCTGGATCCCGGTTCCCGGCGAAGGCGGCCATGTCGATGTCGGCCCGCGCAGCGAACGCGACTACCGGATCTGGCCGTTCCTCGAGCCGATCGAGGGCCGCATCTCCGCCGAGCAGCTGCTCTGCGGGCGCGGCATCATGAACATCTATCGCGCGATCTGCGCCGCGGACGGCATCGACGCGACGCTCGAAAAGCCGTCCGACGTGACGGCCAAGGCGCTGGCGCAGGAAGACCGCGCGGCGGTCGAGACCGTCTCGCTGTTTTCGACCTATCTCGGCCGCGTGGCCGGCGACATGGCGATGATCTTCATGGCCAAGGGCGGCGTTTTCCTGGCCGGCGGCATCTCGCAGAAGATCCTGCCGGCGCTGCGTGGCCCGGAGTTCCGCGCCGCCTTCGAGGACAAGGCGCCGCACAGCGCGCTGCTCAAATCCATCCCGACCTATGTGGTCACCCATCCCGTCGCAGCGCTTGCCGGCCTTGCCGCCTTTGCCCGCATGCCGGACCGTTTTGGTGTTGCAACCGAGGGACGCCACTGGAAAAGGTGAGGCCTTCGGCAGTGCTTGACGCCGCCTCGGACTCGCCAAAGGCCGACCGACACCCTATAGAGCGGCCAAAGCGCCGGTTTCGTCCGGCCGCCCGAGAGATCGTGCAGGAAAGTCAGTCTATTGGCCGATAAGAGTCGTCCCGAGCGCCCCCACGTCAGCTCCGACACCGTCACCACCGTGCTGAAGCGCGTCATCGCCGAGAACGGCCGTGACCACCTCAAGGGCTATGGCCTGGCGGTGCTCAGCCTCGCCATCGTTGCGCTCACCACGGCGTTTACCGCCTGGATCATGGAATCCGTCGTCAACGAGGCCTTCGCCAACAAACGCGCCGACCTCGTCGTCCTGATCTGCGGCTCGATCTTCGTCGCCTTCGTGCTGCGCGGCTTCGCCACCTATTTCCAGGCCGTCATTCTCTCGAAGATCGGCAACAATATCGTCGCGCGCTACCAGCGCCGCCTCTATTCGCACCTGATGGCGCTCAGCGTCGGCTTCTTCTCGGAATCGCGCTCGGCCTATCTGGCCGCCCAGATCAGCCAGAACGTCACCGGCATCCGCGACGTGCTGAACATGACGGTGACGTCGGTCGCGCGCGATTTCCTGACGCTCATCGCGCTCATCGCGGTAATGCTGTCGAAGGACTGGATCCTCACGCTGATCGTGTTCTTCGTCGCCCCGCCGCTGCTTCTCGGCCTGCGCTACGTGTCAAAGCGCCTGCGCAGTGCCACGCGCGAATCCGTCGAACTGAACAGCCATGTGCTCGGCGCCATGCAGGAAACGGTGCAGGGCATCACCATCGTCAAGGCTTTCACCATGGAAGCCCAGCTGAAGGACAAGGTCGAGGGCATCATCGCGCAGGCGGAAAACCGCTCGAACCGCATTGCCCGCCTGTCGGAACGCACCGCGCCGATGACGGAAGCCTTTGCCGGTTTCGCCATTTCGGGCGTGCTCGGCTATGCGGCCTATCGCTCGATCTATGGCGGCATCCTGCCCGGCGCCTTCTTCTCCTTCGTCACCGCGCTTTTGATGGCCTACGAGCCGGCCAAGCGCCTTGCCCGCCTGCAGGTCTCACTGGAGCGCGCGGTCGTCAATGCCCGCATGATCTACGAAATCCTCGACCTCAAGCCGCGCCAGGCCGACCGGCCGGATGCCAAGCCCCTGGCCGTCACCGATGCCACCATCACCTTCAAGCATGTGCGGTTCGGCTATTCGGAAACCGAGACGATCCTCAAGGGTCTGAACTTCACCGCCGAGGGCGGCAAGACCACCGCGCTCGTCGGCCCCTCCGGCGCCGGCAAATCCACGGTCATCAGCCTCATTCCGCGCTTCTACGATCCGGCGGAGGGCGAGATCCTGATCGACGGGCAGGATATCGCGCATGTGACCAAGCAGTCGCTGCGCAATGCCATCGCCTATGTCTCGCAGCAGCCCTACCTCTTCGAGGGCACGATCCGCGACAACATCCGCTACGGCCGGCCCGAGGCGACCGATGCCGAGATCGAGGAAGCCGCGCGCCACGCCTATGCGCATGATTTCATCCTCGCCCAGCCGCTCGGCTACGAGACGCCGGTCGGCGAGAACGGCGTGACGCTGTCCGGCGGCCAGCGCCAGCGACTGTCGATCGCGCGCGCCCTGGTGCGCAACGCACCGATCCTGCTGCTCGACGAAGCGACCTCCGCGCTCGACACCGAATCCGAACAGGCCGTGCAGAAGGCGCTGGACGAGGCGATGAGCGGGCGCACCGTCGTCGTCATCGCGCACCGTCTGTCGACCGTCGTGCGTGCCGACAAGATCATTGTGATGCAGGACGGCGCGGTCGTCGAGGAAGGCTCCCACACCGCGCTTGCGAGCCGCGAAAACGGCCTTTACGCTCGCCTCAACAGCCTGCAGGCGCCGGCCGGAAATACCGTTAAGAATGCAGAATAGGGACAGAACATGAGCGGCACCGCAATGAAGCTGGTCGTCGTCGGCGCCGCCGGTCGCATGGGCCAGACGCTGATCCGCACCATCCACGCCATCGAGGGGGCGGAAGTGTTCGCCGCCGTCGAGCGCGAGGGCTCGCCCTTCATCGGCCGCGATGCGGGTGAACTCGCCGGCCTCGGCCCGATCGGCGTAACCATCACCGACAAGCCGCTCGAAGCCTTCGTGGCCGCCGAAGGCGTGCTCGATTTCACGGCTCCCGCCGCCACCGTCGACTTCGCCGGGCTGGCCGCGCAGGCGCGCATCGTGCATGTCATCGGCACCACCGGCTGCTCTTCCGAAGATGACGAAAAGATCAAGGCGGCTGCCCGCCATGCCCGCATCGTCAAATCGGGCAATATGAGCCTCGGCGTGAACCTGCTCGGCGTGCTCACGCAGACCGCCGCCCGCGCGCTCGGCCCTGCCGACTGGGATATCGAGGTGCTGGAAATGCACCACAAACACAAGGTCGACGCGCCCTCCGGCACGGCGTTGCTGCTTGGCCAGGCCGCCGCCAGGGGGCGCGGCATTTCGCTGGCCGACAATTCCGTGCGGGTGCGCGATGGCCATACCGGAGCACGTCCCACAGGCACGATCGGCTTTGCGACGCTGCGCGGCGGCTCCGTCATCGGAGAACATTCCGTCGTCATCGCCGGCGAAGGCGAGCTGGTGACGCTGTCGCACAGCGCCACCGACCGCTCGATTTTTGCACGCGGCGCGGTGCAGGCCGCACTCTGGGCGCGCGACAAGAAGCCCGGCCTTTATTCCATGCTCGACGTGCTCGGGCTCAACTGATCTTTTTTCAATCGGGAGAACACTTCATGAGCGGAACCCTCGTCCTCGTTCGCCACGGCCAGAGCGAATGGAACCTGAAAAACCTCTTCACCGGCTGGCGCGATCCCGACCTGACCGAACTCGGCGTCGAGGAAGCCAAGACCGGCGGCAAGGCGATCGCCGAAACGGGCATCAAGTTCGACATCGCTTTCACCTCGGATCTCTCCCGCGCCCAGAAGACGCTGAAGATCATCCTCGACGAGATCGGCCAGCAGGGTCTGGAAACGATCCGCGACCAGGCGCTCAACGAGCGTGACTACGGCGACCTCTCCGGCCTGAACAAGGACGACGCCCGCGCGAAGTGGGGCGAGGAGCAGGTGCATATCTGGCGCCGTTCCTACGACATCCCGCCGCCGGGCGGCGAGAGCCTGCGCGACACCGGTGCGCGCGTCTGGCCCTATTACCTCACGGAAATCCTGCCCCGCGTGCTGCGCGGCGAAAAGGTTCTCGTCGCCGCGCATGGCAACTCGCTGCGCTCGCTGGTCATGGTGCTCGACAAGCTGACCAAGGACGAGATCCTGAAGCTCAACCTCGCGACCGGCGTTCCCATGGTCTACACGCTGAACCCCGATTCGACCGTCAACACCAAGGACGTCCTCGGCGACATGTCGGGCGCACACTGAGCGGTTCTCAACATCTTCCCAAACAAAAAGGCCGGCATCACTGCCGGCCTTTTTGTTTCAGGCCTTGCCCGATTCCCAGCCGAGCATCGCCCGCTTGCGCGTCAGGCCCCAATGGTAGCCGGTGAGCGCGCCGCTCTTGCCGAGCGCACGATGACAAGGCACGACGAAGGAGATGGGGTTGCGGCCGACGGCGGCGCCGACGGCACGCGAGGCCGTGGGCTGGCCGAGCGTTTCGGCAATCGACGAATAGGTGACGGCGCAGCCCATGGGGATGCGCAAGAGCGCTTCCCAGACGCGGACCTGGAAATCCGAGCCGATCAGCACGATGCGCAGCGGTGCCTTTGGATCCCAGCGGGTCGGATCGAAGATGCGCTCGGCATAGGCGGCGGTCGCCTCGCTGTCTTCGACATAATGGGCATTCGGCCAGCGTGAGGACATGTCCTCGAAGGCATCCTCGCCACCGGGCTCGTCGGCGAAGGCAAGGCCGGCAAGGCCGCGGTCGGTGATCATGACAAGCGCGCGGCCGAAGGGCGACGGATGAAAACCGTAGCGGATCGTCAGGCCGGCGCCGCGCGCCTTCCATTCCCCCGGCGACATGGCCTCATGCGTGACGAACAGATCATGCAGGCGGCTCGGGCCGGAGAGGCCGACCTCGAAGCTGGTTTCGAGCAGCGGCAGCTCTTCCTGGCGCAGCAGGCGCTTGGCATGGTCGAGCGTCACGGCCTGCAAGAAGGCTTTCGGCGAGAGGCCGGCCCAGCGGGTGAAAGTCTTCTGCAGCTGCGTCGGCGACTGGCCGAGACGGCCGGCGATGTCGTCGAGACCGGGCTGGTCGCGATAGTCGTCGGTGATCATCTCGATGACCTGACGGACGGTCGTGTAATCATCGCCCTCGGGCGTGATGTCGGTTTGCAAAGTCGCGGCAATGTTCATCGCTTTTCTCCTGTGCCGCCAGAAAAGCATGGCGCGCGCGGGCTCGCCACCCGATTCCTGCCAATCCATTCAATAGCCGCGTTTGACACGCGCCAAGGCACCGGAAAAGGCGGAGGCAAAGCGTTCGCGGTCATCGAGCGGCAGAAAGGTGCCGACATCGGTCTCGCGGCCATTGCCGCGCACATGCATGGCGGTGATGCCGATCTTGGCCTTGCGCGACACCTGGAAACGCGCCCAGAACGGATTGAAGACATGTTCCGTCTCTCGGCCGGACGGGCTGATCTTGCGGATGGAAATGTTGGTGCGCGACAGCGAGACCACCTCGCGCGCCTTGGCGGCCCTATTGTTCAGCCAGAAGGCGCCGAAGAGGATCAGGAAATCCGCGCCGAAGAACAGCACCACGGGCCAGGCACCGGAGATCATGAAGACCGCCATATGGGCAAAGGTGAGTGCGCCCGCGACGAGGAAGAAGATGCGGTGGCCGTTGCGTCCAAGCGACCGGTAGGGATGCAGCTCGGCCGAGAAGACCGGCAGGTCGTTCATCGTGATGTCAGCGTTGCCTTGCGTCATGAGCCAAGACTATAAGCATGTCGCGCAAAAGTGTGTAGCGGTTTTGCGGCGACGACATGTGACCTGCGGAAGCATCATGGAAAACGGAAAGATCAAAAAGAAAGCGCCCGCAGCGACCGCCCGCCGCAAGGCGCCGGCCCGGCCGAAAAGCCTCTATTCGCAGGACGAGCTGAAGGAGATCTTTCGCCGCTTCTCCATCCAGCGGCCGGAGCCGAAGGGTGAACTCGAACATGTGAACCCCTTCACGCTGGTCGTCGCCGTCGCCCTTTCCGCGCAGGCGACCGATGCCGGCGTCAACAAGGCGACCCGCGCGCTCTTTGCCATCGCCGACACGCCGGAAAAGATGCTCGCGCTCGGCGAGGAGACGGTGCGCGATTACATCAAGACGATCGGCCTCTACCGCAACAAGGCGAAGAACGTCATCGCACTCAGCCAAATGCTGGTCGATCGGTTCAACAGCGAGGTGCCGCGCACCCGCGAGGAGCTCATCATGCTGCCGGGCGTCGGCCGCAAGACGGCGAATGTCGTGCTGTCCATGGCCTTCGGCCAGGCGACGATGGCGGTGGACACGCATATCTTCCGCATCGCCAACCGGCTGCGCCTTGCCCCCGGCAAGACGCCCGACGAGGTGGAGGAGAAGCTGATGCGTCTCATCCCCGACGAATATCTCTACCACGCCCACCACTGGCTGATCCTGCACGGGCGCTACTGTTGCAAGGCCCGCCGGCCCGAATGCGAGCACTGCGTCATCGCCGATCTCTGTCGATCGCCGGAAAAGACCTGCGACGTGCCGGCGCCCCTGGTGGAACTGCCGGCCCAGCTGTTCGGCCCTACGCCCTAAGACCGTCGATCAGGTCGGCAATCGCCGCCTCGTAAGTCTTGCGGTCCGCGCCCGCCTCGATGGCGATGGCAGCGCGGTCGAAGGCGGCGGAGAGCAGGTCGGTCAGCGCCTGAAGTTTTCCGGCACCCACCTCAGGCCCGAGCAGGTCGGAAAGACCTTTTTTCAGGGTGTCCTCGGCATTGTCGCGCTCGATGGCGCCCATGGCCTCGAGGCCGATGACGGCGGGGGCCTCCAAAAGCAGAAGCCGCGTGCGGCCGGGTTCGGCCATCGCATCGAAATAGGCGCTAGCACCGGACAGCAGCGCCTCGCGCGGCGTGCCGGAAGCGGTCGAGGCCGTCTCGATCTGCGCCGCCACGGCTTCCGCCTCGCGCTCCAGCGTGGCGCGAAACAGCGCCCGCTTGTCCTCGAAGTGATGGTAGAGCGCGCCGCGTGTCACGCCCGCCTCCGCCACGATGTCGGGTGTCGCCGTTTCCGCATAGCCCTTTTCCACGAACAGCCGCCGGGCCGCCTCGATCAGAGCCAGCCGCGTCGCTTCCGTGCGTTCCCTGTTGCTGCGTGCCATCCTGCCCCTTTACATACAAACTGCATGTATGTTAATTGATAGAAACATGCAGACTGTATGTTTTTTCACGGCGCAATTCCAGCAAAAGCGTGAAGCGGTTTTGCGTTTGGAATTGCGCAGGAAACGAAAGGGAAAGCGATGAAAACGACCAGCTACTATCCCGTGATCATGACCGACGATGTCGCCGGCACCGCAGAATTCTACACGACGCATTTCAAGTTCGAGGCGCTCTTCACCAGCGACTGGTACATCCACCTCCAGTCGAAGGAAGACGAAAAGGTGACGCTTGCGGTGCTCGATGGCAGCCATGAGACGATCCCGGCCGTAGGGCGCGGCAAGGTCTCGGGGCTTCTTTTGAATTTCGAGGTGGAGGATGTCGATGCGGTCTATGACGCCGTGCGCGCCGCCGGGCTGCCCATCCTGCGCGACATCAGGGATGAGGATTTCGGCCAGCGCCATTTCATCACCGCCGATCCGAACGGCGTGATGATCGACGTGATCAAGCCGATCCCGCCGAGCGCCGACTATGCGGCCCTCTACGACGCATCAGTTCTGCCGCAGTGAGAAACCGGAATCCTTGCGGCTCAAGGCCTTGTGGAGATGCACCATGAGGCCGGCCGCAAAAAGCGGCGTCAGAAGGTTGACGATGGGGATCGCCAGGAAGGCTGCAATCAGCAGACCGGCCAACAGCACCGTGGAGGCGTGTTTTGCGCGAAACAGCCGCGCCTCCTGCGGCGGGCGGTATCGCATGGCGGCGAACTCGAAAAATTCCCGGCCGAGCAGGTAGCCGTTGACCACGAAGAAGGCGACAAGATTGACGCCCGGAATGAACAGCAGGAACAACGCGATCAGGTTGCCGAGGATGACGATGCCGAGGAACTTGATCGAGCCGGCAATGGCCTGCCCCATCGGCAGCGCCACACCCGGCTTCTCCGAGGGATAGTCGCGTTTCTCGATGACCTCGGCGACATCGTCGAGGAAGAAGCCGGCGATGATGGCCGTGACGGGGGCAAGCAGCAGGGCAAGGCCGAGCGCCAGCCCGATGCTCGCGACGATACCGAAGACGAGGGTCAGCCAGCCCGCCCAATCCGGCAGGTCGGGCATGAAGGCGCCCGAAAGCCACGGCCAGGCGAAGGCGATGAAGGTTTCGCGCAGGCCGAACCAGATCACGACAAGGGCAAGCAGCGTGAGGCCCAGAACCTTCCAGAAGACGCCGCGCGTCTCGGGGGCGAAGAGATTGGCCAGCGAAAGCCGGGCAGCGTCGAGGATCATCGCAAACTCCTGTTCGCCACCGCATGTAGGGTGTGGAAAAGCGCCCGGCAAGGCAGGCCTTCGCAACGCCTCATTAAGCCGGTGTTAAACGCCCGCGCCTAGACTCTCGCGCACTCGCACGTTGCCGTGCAAACACCATAAAAATCAGGGAACTGTCATGCGCAATGTCCGGATCAGCAGGCTGCTACCCGCCCTCTTCCTCCTCATGGTGGTGCTGGGCGGCCTGCAGGGCGCTGTCGCCTTCCGCTCGCTCTCAGCGATGACCGGCCATATCGAGCGCATCGGTACGGACCGCATGCCGCAGATGAGCAGCATCCTGCAACTGAGCCATGCCTTTTCCGAGTTGAACGCCACCTATTCCGAACACCTGCTCTCGATGGATCCGGACGAGATCGGCCGCATCGAGGCCCGCATCAAGGAACGCGCCGATGCCTTCGCCGGCATGGTCGACAGCTATGGTGCAGCCAATACCGGCGACGCGGCGACGACGACCGAGGTGGACGGCATCAAGGCGACGCTGAAGACCTATCTCGACGAATCCGCCAAGCTTATCCAGTTCTCCGCCATTGCCGCCAAGGGGCCGGCACTGGAAGTGTACAAGGGCCCGATGCAGGCGAGCGCCGACGCGATCACCGCCTCGCTGAACGATCTGGTCGCCCGCACCCAGAAGGTGACGGACGAGACCATCCTCTCGGCCCGCGCCGAGGAAGGCTCAGCCTTTGCGTTGACCTGGGCGTCGCTTGCCGCCGCCATGGGCCTCGCGCTTGCCGCCATCTTCCTCGTCAACCGCCGCGTCGTGAAGCCGCTCAACGGCTTGGGTGCCGCGATGAAGCGGCTGGCGGAGGGCGACACGACCGTCACCATTCCGCATGCCGACCGCACCGACGAGATCGGCGAAATGGCGGGCACCGTCGCGATCTTCCGCGACAATGCCGCCGACCGCCAGCGCCTTGAGCGCCAGAGCGAGGACGATCGCCGCCGCGCCGATGGCGAACGCCAGGCCCGCGACGCCGAGCGCACGCGCGACAGCGGCCGCGTGCAGGAGGCCGTGGCCAGCCTCGCCGATGCCCTCGGCAAGCTCGCCGCTGGCGATATGACCTGCCAGATCGAAAAGCCCTTCGACGGCGACCTCGATCGCCTGCGCGAGGATTTCAACGCCTCGGTCTCGCGGCTCAGCGACGCGCTGCGCGAAGTGGGCGAGAACGCCCGCGCCATCGATGCCGGCGCCAGCCAGATCCGCGCCGCCGCCGACGATCTCTCCCGCCGCACCGAACAGCAGGCCGCTTCCGTCGAGGAAACCGCCGCCGCGCTCGAAGAGATCACCACGACCGTCAAGGATTCCACCAAGCGGGCGGAAGAAGCCGGCGCGCTTGTCGGCCGCACCCGCACGGGTGCGGAAAAATCCGGCGAGATCGTGCGCCGCGCCGTTTCGGCCATGCAGGAGATCGAAAAGTCCTCCAGCGAGATCACCAGCATCATTGGCGTGATCGACGAGATCGCTTTCCAGACGAACTTGCTGGCACTGAATGCTGGCGTGGAAGCCGCCCGCGCCGGTGAAGCCGGCAAGGGCTTTGCGGTTGTCGCACAGGAAGTGCGCGAGCTTGCCCAGCGCTCCGCCAAGGCCGCCAAGGAAATCAAGGCATTGATCAACACCTCCGGCGAGCAGGTGCGCACCGGTGTGTCGCTGGTCGGCGATACGGGCCGCGCGCTTCAGACCATCGTCACCGAGGTGCAGGAGATCAACAGCCACGTCGTGGCGATCGTCGAGGCCGCGCGCGAACAGTCGACCGGCCTTCAGGAGATCAACACCGCCGTCAACGCCATGGACCAGGGCACGCAGAAAAACGCCGCCATGGTCGAGGAAACGACGGCCGCCAGCCACGGCCTCGCCTCGGAAGTGCAGGCGCTGAACGCGCTGATCGGCCGCTTCAACGTCGGCGGCAGCGCGGCTGCCGGCCGCTCCATGCAGGCACCGCACCTCCATATCGTGCCCTCCACCCCGGCCCCGCCGGTCGTCTCCGCGCCGGAACCGGCCGTCGCCCGCAAATCGCCCGGCCAATGGAACGTCAAGGCGGCCAGCGCCAAATCCCGCCCGATCAACTCCCCGGCCCTCGCCCTCAGCGAAAAGCTCGCCGGCGCACTGGGCGTGCGGCAGGAGAAGGGCAATGACGGGGACTGGGAAGAGTTTTGAGAGCGGCCGAGCGGGGGGCTGCTGCCACCTCGCCTCAAGCGTTTCCGAGCGAAATGGCTTTGCGTTAAGGTCGGATAACGCCTTAAAAACAAAAGGCTGTTGTCAGATCTACACCCCTCTCCTCCGTCATCCTCGACCTTGAGCCGAGATCCTGTGTGTTTGTGTTGTAGTAAGATGGTTGCAGGAAGGACGCCGCTAGGATCCGAGCCGCCGGTTGTGAAGGCAGGTCGCGAGATGGCTTGGTCCCTTCCCGCTTTGCCCATCAACCTGAACAGTTGCACGGGGCTGTCGCCACAGACCGCGCACACAGGAGCAGGCCCCATGACGATACACCACTGTGACTAGCACAAGCCGGCATCGGTTTTGCCCGCGTCAATCCCAACACGGCCCGACGCTTTGCCGAGGCACGCGGACGACTGGCCAAGGCGGACCGCATCGATGCCCGTCCGCTGGCCGAGATGGGTGTCGTGTTTAGCCTTGTGGCCGAGGCTGCGCCTTGCCCGCCGCCGCGACCAGCTCGTCGAGGCCCGCGCAACCGAGCATCGGCATCTTAGCGACGCCTTCAATCCAGACCTCTGCGCCGATATCGATGCCGTGATCGTCTTTTTCGGCACATGGATCGCTGCAATCGAAGTGCTGATCGATGATCAGGTGACGGCCCTGACCCTACTGGTCCATATGCCCGAACTGGGGAGCCTCTCGCCCAAGGCCGCAGCAAGCCTTTCGGGGCTTGCTCCCTTCAACGACGATTACGTCAAGAGATCGGGACGGCGCCACTCAAGGGTAGAGCAGGCCAAGGGCGCGCAAGGCTCTCTACATGGCAGCGCTCGGTGCCATAAGGACCTCAACGCGCGTACGAAGCTTCTATGAAGCCGTCGCGACCAACAGGAGCCGCATGAAGCAGTACGGCTGGTCGTCGTAGCTGTAGGAACCGGACACGCTGCACGAAGCAGCGTGTCACTGGCATCCTGTTGGTCAGCGCCCGATCAGGCGGCCGGCTGCTTGGTCTTGCGCAGGTAGGGCAGAACCGTGTCGAAGGAGCCGAAGCGGGCGATGGCGTCCTCGTTGGAGACGGCCGCGGTGATGATCACGTCGTCGCCCTGCTGCCAGTTGGCAGGCGTGGCGACCTGATGCTTGCTGGTGAGCTGGATCGAATCGATCGCGCGCAGGATTTCCGCGAAATTGCGGCCGGTCGTCATCGGGTAGGTGAGGATCAGCTTGATCTTCTTGTCCGGGCCGATGACGAAGACGGAGCGGACCGTCGCGTTGTCGGCAGGCGTGCGGCCCTCGGAGCTATCGCCGGCGGCGGCCGGCAGCATGTCGTAGAGCTTTGCGACGGCGAGATCCTTGTCGCCGATCAGCGGGTAATCGACGTCGAAGCCGGTGGCGGTGCGGATGTCGGACTTCCACTTGGTGTGGCTTTCGACCGGATCGACCGAGATGCCGATGACCTTGACGCCGCGCTTGCGGAACTCGCCCTCGATGCCGGCCATGGCGCCGAGCTCGGTAGTGCAGACCGGGGTGAAGTTCTTCGGGTGCGAGAAGAGCACGGCCCAGCCGTTGCCGATCCACTCATGGAAATTGATCGTGCCGGCGGTGGTTTCGGCGGTGAAATCAGGAGCGATGTCGTTGATGCGAAGGCTCATGGGATGGTCCTCTCTGTCGTGCGGGATCGCAGGCAGAGCCCGCGAAAAGTGTATCCGGGCGGCTTAATAGACCGAAAAAACCGAATTGCCTATAGCGGCGAGGTGCGGCCGGCAAAGGCTCGACAAGCGCATCTTTTCGCCGTTTTCCCCGCCTGAAACACGGCTTTCGGCGACTGCGACGCCGCACGCCAAACCGTTCCGCCAAGCCGCCTGCGAATGGAAAGGCGATTTTATTTCGCCGGAAGCGTGAAACAGGCCTCAATCGCCGATTTCGGCACGCCCGCTGGTGAGATCGACGATCAGCCGAACCGTCTCTTCCGCCCGCTCCGAGGGGATGCGGAAAAAGAGGTGTGCGCCGCTGTCGTGGAAAACCTCGTCATCGACAACAAGCCCCGGCAGCGCCGCAAGCCGTGCCTTGACCAGCGCCAGATCCGAAAAACCGAGCGAAACGGAAAGTGCTGCGCGCTCGACATATTCCGTCTTGGCGGCGGCGCGCAGGCAAAGGGATGCCGTGCCGCCATAGGCGCGCATCAGCCCGCCGCTGCCCAGAAGAATGCCGCCGAACCAGCGCGTGACGACCACCAGCGTGCGGTCGAGCGCCTGCCCGTCGATGGCTTGCAGGATTGGCTTGCCGGCCGTGCCGCTCGGCTCGCCGTCGTCGCTGAAGCGATAGGCCTGGCCGATGCGCCAGGCCCAGCAATTGTGGTTTGCCGAGAGGTCGGAATGCGCCGCCAGCTGTGCTTTTGCCTCGGCTTCGTTTTCGACCGGGCAGGCGATCGCCAGGAATCGGCTCTTGCGGATCTCCTGCTCGAAATGCTCGGTCTGGTCCAGCGTGTACAAGGGCGGCGTCCATTCGGGTTATCGCCTCCTAGCCGTTCGAAGGCCTTACCCGCAAGCGCAGAATAATGCACAAATTCTATAGACTATTGACACTCGCCACGATTTCGCCATCATGTTTGCCGGGACGTTAAAAACGGGAACTGCACATGATGTATCTCGGCGGCGTGACGCTTGGCTATTTCAACCTCTATCCGGTCGGCTTCCAGCCGAAGGACGAACAATCCGTACAGGCCGACACGGCCGGCACCGTTACCGAAGAGCGCCTGCCGCTCGAAGGCAGCCGCCTCTCCTCGGTCCGCCGCCCCGTGCAATGGCCGCTGCAGGTCTTCTTCTGA
>CBFGOD010000026.1:0-18129 GCA_965650295.1 uncultured Shinella sp.
CTTCACGGTGATGCAGCACGCCTTTGCCGGCGGCGCCTACAGCCAGGGCCTGTTTTCCGATCTCGAGCGCCAGTCGCTGGCGCTGACCGGCTCGGGCGATACCGTCTGGGACTGGGACGTGGCGCGCGACCGCGTCGTCACCATTCCCGACATTTCCATCCAGCTCGGCCTCGCGCCCGGCGTCATGCACGGCCCGGCGCGCAACTGGCTGCCGCGCCTGCATCCCGACGACCGCGACCGTTTCCGCGCCACGCTGGACGTGCTCCTGGAACACCGCAAGGGCCGGCTCAACCATCAGTTCCGCGTGCGTGCCGAGGACGGCCACTATCACTGGCTCTCCATCCGCGCCCGCCCCGTGCTCGGCGCCAATGGCGAGATCATCCGCTGCGTCGGCACGATCATCGACATCACCGAACAGCGCAATTCCGTCGATCGCCTGCTTCAGGACGCCCTGCACGACAACCTGACCGGCCTGCCGAACCGCCAGGTCTTCCTCGACCGGCTCCAGTCGATCCTGTCCTTGACCGGCAGTTCCGAGAATGTGCGCCCGACCGTGCTGACCATCGACATCGACCGCTACAAGCAGGTCAACGATGCGCTCGGCATTGCCGCCGGCGACAATATCCTGATCGCGCTCACCCGCCGCCTGCGCCGTCTTTTGAAGCAGCAGGACACGCTGGCGCGCCTCTCCGGCGACCAGTTCGGCCTGATCCTGATGTCGGAGCGCGATCCGGCCAAGGTCGCCGATTTCGCCGATGCGGTCAGCAAGGCGATCATGGTGCCGATCAATTTCGGCGGCCGCGAGATCATCCTGACGGCCTCCATCGGCCTCGTCTCCTGGGTCGACCAGCAGGAGGATGCGCCGGGCCTGCTCAACGATGCCGAGCTTGCCATGTACCGGGCGAAAAAGGCCGGCGGCAACCGCGTCGAACCGTTCCGCCCCGCCTTCCGTACCTTCGGCGCCGACCGTCTCCAGATCGAGACGGACCTGCGCCGCGCCATCGAGCGTAAGGAACTGTCGCTGGTCTATCAGCCGATCGTGCGGCTGAAGGATGCCGAGATCGCCGGCTTCGAGGCCTTGATGCGCTGGGATCACCCCAAGCGCGGCAATATCTCGCCGGCCGAATTCATCCCGATCGCCGAGGCCTCCGACCTCATCAACCAGCTCGGCCTCTTCGCCTTCGACAAGGCCGCAAGCGACCTGATGGACTGGCAGCTCCAGACCGGCGACCTGCCCGTCTTCGTCTCGGTCAACCTGTCGAGCGCGCAGCTCCTCAACAACGAGCTGTACAACGACGTGCGCGCCGCACTCGCCAAGACCCGCTGCGAGCCGCAGAAGCTCAAGCTGGAACTCACCGAATCCATCGTCATGGAGAACCCGGAGCAGGCCCGCCTCATTCTCACGAAGCTGAAGGATATCGGCCTTGGCCTGGCGCTCGACGATTTCGGCACCGGCCATTCCTCGCTCTCCTACCTCACCCGCTTCCCCTTCGATACGATCAAGATCGACAAGGCGCTGGTGCGCGACGGGTCCGACAAACGCGGCGTGCTGCTGCGCTCCGTCATCTCCATGGCGCGGGAACTGGAGATGCAGGTGGTGGCCGAGGGCATCGAGTCCGAAGAGGATGCGATCGAACTCGGCAATATGGGCTGCGAATTCGGCCAGAGCTACCTCTTCGGCCCGCCGATCGGCTATGATTCGGTACAGCGGCTGCTGAAGGAGCGGTTTCCGCTGATGAAGCGGGCGTAAGGACGCCCACTATGTCGCCGACTTGCGGACCAGCCGGTTGATGAAATCGAGTTTTTCGACGACCGGTGGCGGCAGCACGAAGGGGTAGCTGTCCGGTTGGCCCATGGAGCGCTGAATGGCGTTCATGGCGACGGAGAGCGGGATCCAGCTTTCGACGAGGCGGCCCGCGTTCGGGGCACGGTAGGGGTCGAAGGTGACCTCGGCTTCCAGCTCCTCGTGCCCCTTCGGATCCGTGTTGAGACCGAAGGCGCGCGCGGTTTCCAAGGTATCGACGATGTGGAAGAAATGCGCCCAGCATTCGGCAAAATCCTCCGCCGGGTGGCAGCTCGCATAGGTGCTGATGAAATTCAGCGGCCAGTCGGCGGGCGGGCCTTGCTCGTAGTTGTGCTGGAGGGCGGCGGCATAGTCCGCGCGTTCATCGCCGAACAGGCGGCGTGCTTCCTCCAAGGTCGCGTCGTCGCGAATGAGCTGCGTCCAGTAGAAATGGCCGATCTCGTGGCGGAAATGGCCGAGCAGCGTGCGGTAGGGTTCGTCCATCGAGACGCGCACGCTTTCGCGCACCTCGTCATCGGCCTCGGCGGCGCGCAGGCTGATCAGGCCGTCCTCGTGGCCGGTCATGGCGGCCGCGATCACATTGCCGTCCGCATCCAGTTCGTCGGCGAGGAAATCGAAGACGAGGCCGCCGGCGGGATCCTCTTCGCGCGTCGGATGCGGCAGTTTCCAGCGCAGGATGGAGTAGAAGAGATGACGCTGTGCAGCACCGATGCGCCGCCAACGCTCCAAGCCTTTGGGATCGGTCGTCGGCACGATGCGGTTGTGCCGGCAGGCGGGGCAGAAGGCGTGCGGGCTGTCGGCCGGAAGGATCCAATTGCAGACATCATGCGCGGCGTTGTCGCAGAAACGGTAGAGCCCTTCCCGCGGCGAAATCCGCCAGAACCCCTCGCCTTCCGGAACCAGCGCATGCAGCGTCATGTCCTCGGAAAGAAACCCGAGCGAGGAGCCGCAGCGCACGCAGAGGCGATTGTCGAAATGGGTGGTCTGGCCGCAGGTTTCGCAGGTGAAGAGCTTCATGATCTATCCGGGAAGAGGCTGCTCTCAGCACGATACCCGCACCGGCCTTCGCCGACACGGGTATCGAATTCCATCCGGGGCCGCGCTGGCCCCGCGGCCTGTCAGAGGCGGTCGACCGCGCCCTTGACGGCATCCTTGGCCTTGCCGACAGCCTTCTGGGTCTTGCCCTTGGCTTCCTGGCCGGCGCCTTCGGCGCGCAGCTTGGAATTGTCGGTTGCCTTGCCGGCGGCCTGCTTTGCCTTGCCGGCCAGTTCGTTTGCGGTGCCCTTGATCTTGTCGCTCGTGCTACCCACCGTCATACTCCTGTTGTTGCGGCGTGTTCCTTCACGCGGCGAGACAACGGCGAAGCGCCGCACAAGTTCCGAAGAGAATTGGATTGTTGCCGATCTCAGGCGTGGCCGGCTTCCATCGACAGCATGGCGGGTGTGATGCCCATCAGGCCCAGCGCGCGCTCGTATTTGCTGTCGAGATTGGTGTCGAAGATCAGCTCTTCCTGGGCCGGGCAGCTCAGCCAGCCATTGTTGCCGATCTCGTTTTCGATCTGCCCTGCGCCCCAGCCGGCATAACCGAGCATCATCAGGCCGCGCTGCGGACCAGCTCCGCGGGAAATGGCGCGCACGATATCGAGCGTCGCCGTCAGCGAAATATCGTCGCTGACGGGAATGGAGGATTCGGACATGTAGTCATCCGAATGCAGCACGAAGCCGCGGCCGCTCTCGACCGGGCCGCCGCAGCGGATGGGGAAATTCAGCGTCGAGCCCGGCAGGCGGATCACCTCGTCCTCGCCGACGAGATCGAGGTGCAGCAGCACATCGGAAAAGCTCAATTGCTGCGGACGGTTGATGACGAAACCCATCGCGCCGTCCTCGGAATGCGCGCAGATATAGACGACGGTGCGGGCAAAATTGGCATCGGCCATGCCCGGCATGGCGATCAGGAACTGACCGTCAAGGAAGCCACGTTCTCGTTTGTTTTTCAGAACCGAGATAGCCATGATGGGGGACAGCCTACCAATTCGCCGCCAAATGAAAAGCATTCTTTTTGACCGGCGCGGCATGCCAGCCCTCACAGAAGAGCTATGGCTCGTTCACGCCCAATCAAGCATTTATGATGACCTTATCCGTGTTTGTCGCTGGAAAGGCGGCGCGGGCGGCGCTAGATATTCGTCTATGAAACGCTTGGAAACCGCTGCTTTCGCGCTGCTTTTCGCCTGTTCTCCCGCTCTCGCCGCGACTTCGTCCTGGGTCGAGACGCCGGGTGGCGACGTGCGCCTCATCGCGCTGCCGGCCGATGCCGACGGCACGGTGCGCGCCATGCTCGATATCCGGCTGCACGACGGCTGGAAGACCTATTGGCGCGATCCCGGCGGCAGCGGCATTCCGCCGTCGGTTGCCATCAGCGGCGCGGAACTGACCGCCGTCGGCTTTCCCGCGCCCAAACGCCTCGGCGACCAGACCAACCACTATATCGGCTATGACGCGCCGGTGCGCCTGCCGCTGACGCTCGCCAAGCCGGAGGGCGGCGCGATTACCGCCACCGTCTTTCTCGGCGTCTGCAAGGACATCTGCATCCCCGTGCAGGCGGAGCTGACGGCGGATGCGAGCGCCGAGAGCTTTGCCAATCCATTGGAAGCGATGGCGATCTCGGATGCCGACGCGACGCTGCCGCATGGCGCGGGCAATGGTTTCAAGCCCTTGTCCGGGCAATGGGCCGCCGACGGCAAGAGCATTTCCGTGCGCTTCGAGGCGCCCGCAGAGGGCGCGCTGCCGGATGTTTTCCTCTCGGGAACCTCGACCTTCGAATTCGGCGCGGCCGGTCCGGTGCGGCGCGATGGCGGCGTCTTCGTCGCCGAGGTGCCGGTGCTGCACAAGCCGAAGGTCTTCGACCTCGCCAAAAACCCGATCAAGCTGACGGTCAGGGCCGGCGACAAGACGATGGAAAGCCCGCTTGCCATCGAGTGACCGTCGCCTATAGTCCCCTCCCCGGCCTTTTTCGGCCGCCCGCCCTAGATATGCATCTGACAGGAGAGACGCCGTGACCATTGCCGTTGGAGACAAGCTGCCCGAGCTCAAGATCAAGGAACGCACGCCGGATGGTCCCGCCGAGGTCTCGACCGAAGACCTCTTCAAGGGCAAGCGCGTCGTGCTCTTCGCCGTCCCCGGTGCCTTCACGCCCACCTGCTCGCTGAACCACCTGCCGGGCTACCTGGAAAACCGTGACGCCATTCTTGGCAAGGGCGTGGACGACATCGCCGTCGTCGCCGTCAACGACCATCACGTCATGGGCGCCTGGGCCAATTCCACGGGCGGTGCGGGCAAGCTGCGCTTCCTCGCCGACTGGGACGCCGCCTTCACCAAGGCGCTCGGCATGGATGTCGATCTCTCCGCCGGCACGCTCGGTGTGCGCTCCAAGCGCTATTCCATGCTCGTCGAGGACGGCGTGGTGAAGACGCTGAATGTCGAGGAAAGCCCCGGCCAGGCGGCCGTCTCTGGCGCCGCCGCGATGATCGAGCAGCTCTGAGCGAGCGGCCTTCGATACGGGGCGCGCGCACGCGTGTCGGTGCCCCGTATCAACCTTGCGGCAGGACCCGCATTTCCCGGATGAGCCAGCGCTCGAGCGCCAGGGTGTCGGGGTGGCCGGCCAGATGCGGCGCGATCCATAGGACCAGCCGGCGCGGCCCCTGGCAGAAGCCGAGCGGCGCAACGAGCCTTTTCGAAGCGATGTGATCGGCAACGAGCATCTGGGGCACGACGGCGACGCCGAGACCGAAGATCGCGGCCTGAATCAGCAGATAGAAATGTTCGAAGGTGGAGCGCGGCTCCAGCGGCAATTCCTCGCAGCCCGCTGCCATTTGCCATTCGTCGAAGGCCTGGGCGCGCGTGCGCGTTCCCAAGAGGGCGGCATCCACAAGGTCCGCCGGACCGGAAATCGGGTTCTGCGTCAGATAGGACGGCGCGCAGACAGGCCCGATCTCTTCGGCGCCGAGATCGCGGATCACCGCACCGGGCGGCGGCTCGATGACGCTGGCGCGGATGGCGATGCTGATCTTGTCGCGCATGAAGTCGATGCGGTCGTAGTTCATGTTGAACTGTATCTCGACATGCGGATGGCGCGCATGAAACCGGCCGATGCGCGGAATGATCCATTCCATCATGATGGACGACGAGCAGGACAGCGTCAGCGGCCCCGGCCTGACGCGCTCGATGCTCGTCTCGATGATCGCGAAGGCGCTCGCCAGGCCTTCCGCAAGGCGCGCACCCTCCAGCGTCGGCTCGCTGGTGCGCGCACCGCGCGACAGAAGCAGCACGCCAAGCGTCTCCTCCAGTGAGCGAATATGACGGCTCACCGCACCATGCGTAACGCAAAGCTCCGCCGCAGCACGCGTCATGGAGCGGTGCCGGGCCACGGCCTCGAAGACCTTCAGGGCATTCAGCGAGGGCAGAGGGCGCACGTGCAAAGGCTCCTTATCTCGTCATACCTGTGATCTGAAGTCACATCTTAACGAGAATAAATCGATTGTGGCGACAAGTCATCCCCCTTAGGGAAGAGGTCATTGCGGAGGGAGGAGGAACAAACCTTCGCGAAGGAAGCCGGGAGGGATGCGGTATCCCTGGATTTCTTCCCTTCTCCCCCTGCGCTCGACACCGCACACGGGAGGGGCCTCATGGCGACAGCATCTCAGGAAATTTCACAGACCGAAAAGTCTGCCATCTCGAAAGTGGCAATGCGGCTGGTGCCGTTCATTGCCCTGATGTTCTTCATCAACTTCCTTGACCGCACCGCGATCTCGTTTGCCGGCCCGAACGGCATGACGACGGATCTGGGGCTGACGGCCGCCCAGTTCGGCTTTGCCGCGGGCATTTTCTTCTTCGGCTACATCATTCTGGAAGTGCCGAGCAACCTTGCCCTGCACAAATACGGTGCCCGCCGCTGGCTGGCGCGCATCATGGTGACATGGGGCATCGTCGCCCTTCTCTTCACCTGGGTCTCCAGCGCCACGGAACTTTATGTGCTGCGCTTCCTGCTCGGCGTCGCCGAGGCGGGCTTCTTCCCCGGCGCCATCCTCTTCCTGTCGATGTGGGTGCCGTCGCGCCACCGCAACAAGATCCTCGCCCTCTTCTATCTCGCCCAGCCGCTGACCATCGTCATCGGTGCACCGCTGGCGGCGCTGCTCATCGACATGCATGGCGCCTTCGGCCTTTCGGGCTGGCGTATCATGTTCTTCGGCGTGGCCATCCCGGCCATCGTCGTGGGCATCGTCACCTGGTACTATCTGCCCGATACGCCCAATGACGCGAAGTGGCTGACGAAGGACGAGAAGGACTGGCTGAACGGCGCGCTGGCGCAGGAAGAAAAGGTCAAGCAGAACGCACATGGCCGAATGACGGGCCTGGCGCTGACGGACGGTCGCGTCTGGCTGCTTTCGGTGATCTATTTCGGCCTCGTCTACGGCCTCTATGCGCTCGCCTTCTTCCTGCCGACCATCATCGCCGGCTTCGAAACCAAGTTCGCGACGAAATTCGACGTGTTCGACAAGGGCCTGGTGACGGCGATCCCCTATCTGCCGGCCGCCGTGGCGCTCTACTTCTGGAGCCGCGATGCCGCCCGACGGGGCGTGCGCGCCTGGCACATCGGCATCCCTGCCCTCGTCGGCGCTGCCAGCATTCCCGCGGCCCTCTATATGAACTCGCCGGAAGCAACGATCCTCATGATCACCATCACGGCCTGCGCGATCTTCTCCGCCCTGCCGAACTTCTGGGCCATCCCGTCGCGCTTCCTCAGCGGCCCGGCTGCCGCCGCCGGCATCGCGCTCATCAATACGATCGGCAACATTGCCGGCTTCGCCGCGCCCTACATCACCGGCCGCGTCAAGGATGCCACCGGCGTCTACGAACTGCCGATGTTCATCGTCGGTGCGTTTCTGCTGCTTTCGGCGATCCTCGCCTTCTCCATCGGCAACCGCGTGCGCGAGCCGGTGCTGAGCCCGGCTGAATAAGTCGCGCAAACGACAGAAAAATGAAGCCCGCTTCGGAAACGAAGCGGGCTTTTTTGCTTGCAGGACGGCAACGAGGCGCGTCGTCAGCTTTTCTTGAACGGCGCCATGCCCTTGCGGGCGAGTTCGTCGGCCCGTTCGTTTTCCGGATGGCCGGCATGGCCCTTCACCCAGTGCCACTCGACCTTGTGCTTGAGACGCGCCGCATCGAGCGCCTGCCATAGCTCGACGTTCTTGACCGGCTTCTTGTCGGCGGTCTTCCAGCCGTTTTTCTTCCAGCCGAAAATCCATTTCGAAATGCCGTCCATGACGTATTTCGAGTCGGTGTAGAGATCGACCTCGCAGGGCGTCTTCAGCGCCGTCAACGCACTCATCGCTGCCGTCAGCTCCATGCGGTTGTTGGTCGTCTCGGCCTCGCCGCCGCAAAGTTCCTTCTCGACCTCGCCATAGCGCAGCACCGCACCCCAGCCGCCGGGACCCGGATTGCCCGAGCAGGCACCATCCGTGAAGATATCGACATGCTTCATCGGGAAAGACCGTATTCCGCGGGGTTCTGGACCTGCCGGTGGAAGCGCAGCTTGCGCAGATATTCCAGCGGATCCTTCTTGACCACCAGCGCGCCGGGCGGGGTCATCAGCCAGTCGTAGAGGCGCGTCAGGAAAAAGCGCAGGGCCGAGCCGCGCGAAAGCAGCGGCAGCGCGGCGGCCTCCTCCTCGGAAAGCGGGCGCACGCTCTCATAGCCCTCCAGCAGGGCCATGCCCTTGGTGAGATTGAACGCGCCGTCCTTCTCGAAGCACCAGGCATTGAGGCAGATGGCGACGTCATAGGCGAGCAGGTCGTTGCAGGCGAAGTAGAAGTCGATGAGGCCGGAGAGATCGTCGCCAAGGAAGAAGACGTTGTCCGGGAAGAGATCGGCGTGGATGACGCCCGACGGCAGGCCTTCGGGCCAGTTGGCTTCCAGGGTTGCGAGTTCGTCGGCGATCTCGTCCCGCAGGCCCTTCTCGACCTCATCGACGCGATCCACCGACTTCTCCCACAGCGGCCGCCAGCCGCCGACGGAGAGCGCATTCTTGCGGGTGATCTCGAAACCCTCGCCGGCCACGTGCATCGTGGCGAGCGCCCGGCCGACCTCGCGGCAATGTTTCGCCGCCGGCTTGCGCAGCCACATGCCTTCGAGGAAGGAGATCATGGCGGCGGGGCGGCCGGAAAGCTCGCCCAAAAGCGCGCCGTCATTGCGCGGCAGCGGCAGCGGGCAGGACAGGCCATTTTCCGCCAGATGGTGCATCAGGCCGAGGAAGAACGGCAGGTCGTTGCGATCCACGCGCTTCTCATAGAGCGTCAGGATGAAGGCGCCCTGGGTTGTGTGCAGCAGGAAGTTGGAATTCTCCACGCCCTCGGCAATGCCCTTATAGGAGAGCAGAGTGCCCGCGTCATAGGCGGTCAGGAAGCGGGAAAGATCGTCTTCGGTGATATCGGTATAGACGGCCACGGCGGGTCTCAGGCTTGATTGGGTGGGATTGGTGGTTGGGAGTTACCCCCCTCTGGCCTGCCGGCCATCTCCCCCACAAGGGGGGAGATTGAATGGAGCGATGTCTCGCCCATCTCAAACGTTAGCGAGCGAGCTGTGCCCCGTCGTCTTGCCGATCTCCCCCCTTGTGGGGGAGATGGCCGGTAGGCCAGAGGGGGGTGAACCATGCCCGCTGACATCCCGACTTCATTCCCCATTCACAAAAGCCATGTCGGCAGAAGTGAGTTCGATGGACCGCAGCTCGCGGTTGACGAGGAAATGCTCGTTTTCCTCGACCGTATCGGCCAGTTCCACGACCGCATTGTAGCGCATGCGGAAGGCCTCGATGATCTCGTTGACGATAACCTCGGGCGCGGACGCGCCAGCCGACAGGCCGACGGTCCTGATATCGCCGATCGTCTCCCAGTCGATTTCGGCGGCGCGCTGCACGAGCACCGACTTGGTGGCACCGGCGCGCAGCGCGACTTCGACGAGACGCTTGGAATTCGACGAATTGGGCGCGCCGACGATGAGGAAGAGATCGCAGCCGGGTGCGGCCTGCTTGACGGCCTCCTGCCGGTTCGTCGTGGCATAGCAGATGGAATCGGCGGCGGGGGCGGTGAGGTTCGGGAAGCGCTCGTGCAGGCGCTTGATGACGCCGGCCGTGTCATCGACCGACAGCGTCGTCTGCGTCACGAAACCGAGATTGTCCGGATCCGGCGGCGTATATTTGTCGGCGTCCTCGACGGTCTCGATCAGATCGACGGAGCCCTCCGGCAGCTGGCCCATCGTGCCGATGACTTCCGGGTGGCCATGATGGCCGATCAGCACGACATGGCGGCCAAGGCGCTGGTGGCGCATCGCCTGCTTGTGCACCTTGGAAACTAGCGGGCAGGTCGCGTCGAGATAGAACAGGTTGCGGCTTTCCGCATCGGCAGGCACCGACTTCGGCACGCCATGGGCGGAGAAGACGACGGGCTGCTTGCGATGCTCCTCCGGGATCTCGTCGAGTTCCTCGACGAAGATTGCGCCCTTGGCTTCGAGCCCTTCCACGACATAGCGGTTGTGCACGATCTCGTGGCGCACATAGACGGGCGCGCCATAGGCCTTCAGCGCCAGCACGACGATCTGGATGGCGCGGTCGACGCCGGCGCAGAAGCCGCGCGGGCCGCACAGCCTGATGGTCAAATCCGGTCGGTTCTCGTTCATGCGTCTCGGTTATCCGGCAATGAGGACGGCAACAAGGGCGATGGCTGCGGGAAGCGCCTGAATGACGAAAATTTTCCGCGCAGCCGTTGCGCCCCCATATAGGCCGGCGACCAGCACGCAGCCAAGGAAAAACAATTTGATCTGGTAGGCGAAGGCCGGATCAGGGTGGACGAGCGACCAGAAGAGGCCCGCGGCGAGGAAGCCGTTATAGAGGCCCTGATTGGCGGCGAGCACCTTCGTGGCCTCCGCCTGCGCCGGCGTCATGCCGAAGGCTTTCTGGCCGCGCGGTGTGGCCCAAAGAAACATTTCGAGGACGAGGATATAGACGTGCTCGAGCGCGATGAGCGCCACGAGGATGGTTGCCAGCGTCTGCATGTCCGTCTCCCGTTTGCGTCAGTTCTTCTACGGCATTTCAGGGCGTCGGGCGATCACCTTTTCGCCGGAACAGCGCGTAGAGGCCGACACCGACAAGGGCGGCGGCCAGGCCATACCAGGTGACGGCATATTGCAGGTGGTTGTTCGGCAGGTCGAACTGGGTGACGCCGCCGATCGGCAGGCCCTTGGGATTCAGCGCTTCGCCGGCATCGACGAAGAACGGCACCAGCCTGTCGGCGGCAATGCCGGTGCTGGACGCCATCACGTCGAGGTCCTTCCAGTAGAAGATGTTCTTGGCGATATCGTTGTCCGGCACGATCGAGGACGGCTTTTCGGCAAGGCGGGCGCGGGCAAGGCCGGTCACGCTCTGCTCCCCGGTGAGCTGGCCCTGCTTGCGCATTTCCGGCTCCTTCGCCTCGAAGGGCACGAATCCCCTGTTGACGAAGAGGAAGCGGCCATCGGCGAGCTGGAGCGGCGTATAGACGTAGTAGCCGGTCTGGCCGTTCCAGGTGGCGAAGAAGTGGCGCTCGCGGTTGTTGGCGAAGACGCCTGTGACGGTGACCGGGCGGTATTCGATATCCTCGCCCTTGGCGGCCATCGCCTCGATATCGGCAAGGCTGACGGGTGCGGCGACCCGGCGCTCGGTGATGTCGGCGAGCAGCTTTTCCTTCCAGTGCAGGCGCTGGACCTGCCAGGTGCCGAGCGACAGCAGGATGGCAAGCGCGATGACGAACGCGATCCCGCTCAGGACCAGCTTTGCCCGGCCCATAGGCGGACGCGGACGATGGCTTGCCGGAACCTCAGCCACGGTCGATCTCGCCGGGGCGGGCATTGTTGCGGTATTGCAGGGTGATGAGCAGGCCCTTGAGGACCCGCGTCAGCGCGAGACCGAGCACGATGACCAGGGGTATCCACAGCATGAAATGCACCCAGAGCGGCGGATTGTAGTTCACCTCCATCCACAGTGCCGAGCCGACGACGACGAAGCCGACAATGAGCAGCACGAAGACGACGGGGCCATCGCCCGAATCGGCGAAGGAATAATCGAGGCCGCAATTGGCGCAGGCCGGCTTCACCGCCAGCAGACCGTCGAACAGCTTGCCCTGGCCGCAGCGCGGGCAGCAGCCGCGCAGGCCCGCACTGATGGGATCGACCGGGGGATAGAGTGCCTTGTCCTCGTCCATGATGATCTTCCGTTCTTCCATGTGGCTGCCCCTCACCTGCCTGCCGGCATCCTCTGCCCACAAGGGGGAGAGGACGGGTGCTGCACCGGTCTCCCTTTTTCCTCGACGTTGAATGAAAAGGTAAAGCGGTGCTGCTTGGTCTCCTCTCCCCCTTGTGGGGAGAGGATGCCGGCAGGCAGGTGAGGGTCTCGCGCCGATCCCTACCTATACATCGCGGCCGGGTGGCGCGTCCAACCAGGCGTCCGCGACAAACGGCCCCAAAAACAAACGGCCGCATCGCTGCGGCCGTTCGAAACAGTTTTGCCTTATCGGCTTACATATGCGCGATCGGCGCGCCCCAGCCACCCCAGATGTAGATGGAGAAGAAGAGGAAGAGCCAGACGACGTCGACGAAGTGCCAGTACCAGGCGGCGGCTTCGAAACCGAAGTGCTGCTTGGGGGTGAAATCGCCACGCAGCGCGCGCACCAGGCAGACGATCAGGAAGATCGTGCCGACCAGAACGTGGAAACCGTGGAAGCCGGTCGCCATGAAGAAGGTCGCGCCGTAGATCGAATCCTTGAAGGCGAACGGAGCGTGCGCGTATTCGTAACCCTGAACGAAGGAGAACAGCAGGCCCAGCAGCACGGTCAGCGTCAGGCCGTTGATGAGGCCCTTGCGGTCGTTGTGCAGCAGCGCGTGGTGCGCCCAAGTCACGCAGGTGCCCGAGAGCAGCAGGATGACGGTGTTGTAGAGCGGCAGGTGCCAGGGATCGAGAACCTCGATGCCCTTCGGCGGCCAGACGCCACCGGTATAGGCGGCGCGCGCGGCCTGGATGGGCTCGGCGGCAAAGAGGCTGGCATCGAAGAAGGCCCAGAACCAGGCGACGAAGAACATCACTTCCGAAGCGATGAACATGATCATGCCGTAGCGCAGGTGCAGCGAGACGACGCGGGTGTGGTGGCCCTCATGGGCTTCCTTCACCGTGTCCGCCCACCAGGCATACATCGTGTAGAGCGTGATCAGCAGGCCGATGAAGAAGATCCACGGCGTGGCGAGGTTGACGCCGAACAGGTGGAACGCACCGCCCGAGAGATAGCGCATGTAGCCGATGCCGCCGAGTGCGAGCACGAAAGCGCCGATCGAGGCGAGAAGCGGCCACGGGCTGGGGTCGATGATGTGGTAGTCGTGTTTCTTCTGATGCGCATCGGCCATGTTATTGTCCCCGAATGTATCGCGTTCTGTCCCCGGCATAGCCGGAAACGCATGTCTTTCAAAGCTTGTTTACGTCGTCCGTCTTGTTATCCGCAGCCGAAGCGACCGGCTTCGACGCCTCATGCGGATAGAAGGTGTAGGACAGCGTGATCGTGTGGATGCCCTTCGTCTCGACCGCCTTGACGATGTCAGGATCGACGAAGAAGACGACGGGCATTTCCATTTCCTCGCCAGGCTTCAGCGTCGTTTCGGTGAAGCAGAAGCACTGGACCTTGTTGAAATAGGCGCCGGTCTGTTCCGGGGTGACGTTGAACGTCGCCTGGCCGGTCGTCGCCTTGGACGAATTGTTGCGCGCCTTGTAGAGGATCTGCACGGTCTCGCCGATCTTCAGCTCGACTTCGCGCTGCACCGGCTCGAAGGTCCAGGGCAGGCCCGGGCCGGTATTGGCGTCGAAGCGCACCTTGATCGTCTGGTCGAGAATGACGTCGGAGGCCTGTTCGACGCGCTGCGTCGTGCCGCCGTAACCGGTCGCCTTGCAGAACATCTCGTAGAGCGGCACGGCGGCGTAGGCCATCGCGCCCATGCCGATGACGAAGGAGCAGCACATGGCGACGACGGCGCCGTGGCCCTTCTTCTTCTGTTCGGTCTGGTTCGTATCGCTCATCATCAGCCTGCCATTCCGCCGCCGAACTTGATCAGCGTTACGACATAGAACACGACGACGAGACCCAGAAGCACCGCGCCAAGCGCAATGTTGCGGCCGCGGCGGGCCTTCTTCTGGCGGTCAGTGAGATTTACGGTTTCCATTACAGTACCCATCCGAAGGACGCGATCAGGTGGTCGAACATCAGACCGGAGAAGATCGCGAACAGATAGACGATGGAGAAGGCGAAGAGCTTCTTGGCCGGCACCATCGCGCTGTCACCCTCCGGCATGCGCAGCACACCGATCGAATACCACACGAAGCCGAGGCCGAGCGCTGCGGCAAAGAGACCATACCCCATGCTGGCGAGGCCAAGCCAGGTCGGCACGACGGCGATGACGGCGGTCAGGACCGCATAGAGAACGATCTGCACCTTCGTGGTGGCTTCGCCGGAAACGTTCGGCAGCATCGGCACGCCGACGGCCTCGTAGTCGCGCATCTTGAACAGCGCGAGCGCCCAGAAATGCGCAGGCGTCCACAGGAAGGTGATGAGGAAGAGCACGACGCTCTCGATGGACACGCCGCCCGTCACGCAGGCCCAGCCGATCATCGGCGGGAAGGCGCCGGCCGCACCGCCGATGACGATGTTCTGCGGCGTCGAGCGCTTGAGCCACATCGTGTAGATGACGGCGTAGAAGAAGATGGTGAAGGCGAGCAGGCCGGCCGACAGCCAATTGACCACAAGGCCGAGGATGCAGACCGAGAAGGCCGAGAGCGTCAAGCCGAAGGCGAGCGCTTCTTCCGGCCGGATGCGGCCCGACGGGATCGGACGCTTGGCGGTGCGGGTCATGACCGCATCGATATCGGCGTCGTACCACATGTTCAGGGCACCGGAGGCTCCGGCGCCCACGGCAATACAGAGAATGGCGATGGCGCCGATGAACGGGTTGATCGTGCCGGGTGCGACGACCAGGCCGGCAAAGGCCGTGAAGACGACGAGCGACATGACGCGCGGCTTCAGGAGCTCGAAGAAATCACGCGGCGACGCTTCGGAGAGGTAGACCTCGCCGCCGCCCGGAACCGTTTCGTGATGCTCGATGACCGCCATGTTCTTTCCGTCGCGTTCGACCGGTTCATCCGGTCTTTGATTTATGAGGCCGCCGTAACCGGCGGCCTCGTGTTTACAGAGATCTTACTTGATCTTCGGGAGCTGTTCCCACTGGTGGAACGGCGGCGGCGAAGACAGCTGCCATTCCAGCGTGTTTGCACCTTCACCCCACGGATTGTCGCCGGCGACGCGCTTCCTGGCGAAGGCTTCGAAGACGCCGAAGAGGAAGATCAGGACCGCGAAGGCCGAGATGTACGAGCCGTAGGACGACACCGCATTCCAGCCTGCGAAAGCATCCGGATAGTCGATGTAGCGGCGCGGCATGCCGGCGAGGCCGAGGAAGTGCTGCGGGAAGAAGATCAGGTTCACGCCGATGAACATGACCCAGAAGTGCAGCTTGCCGAGGAACTCGGAATACATGTAGCCGGTCATCTTCGGGAACCAGTAGTACCAGGCCGCGAAGATGGCGAAGACGGCGCCGAGCGACAGAACGTAGTGGAAGTGGGCAACCACGTAGTAGGTGTCGTGCAGGGCGCGGTCGAGACCGGCATTTGCAAGCTGGACGCCCGTGACGCCGCCGACGGTGAACAGGAAGATGAAGCCGATCGCCCAGACCATCGGGGTCGTGAAGCGGATGGAACCACCCCACATCGTCGCGATCCAGGAGAAGATCTTCACGCCCGTCGGAACCGCGATGACCATCGTGGCGAAGACGAAGTAGCGCTGCGTGTCGAGCGACATGCCGACCGTGTACATGTGGTGCGCCCACACGATGAAGCCGACGGCGCCGATGGCGACCATGGCATAGGCCATGCCCAGGTAGCCGAAGATCGGCTTACGCGAGAAGGTCGACACGATGTGGCTGACGATGCCGAAGCCGGGCAGGATCAGGATGTACACTTCCGGGTGACCGAAGAACCAGAACAGGTGCTGGAAGAGGATCGGGTCACCGCCGTTTTCAGGGGCGAAGAAGGCCGTGCCGAAGTTGCGGTCGGTCAGCAGCATGGTGATGCCGCCTGCCAGAACCGGCAGCGAGAGCAGAAGCAGGAAGGCGGTGATCAGAACCGACCAGGCAAACAGCGGCATCTTGTGCAGCGTCATGCCCGGAGCGCGCATGTTCAGGATCGTGGTGATGAAGTTGATCGCACCGAGGATCGAGGATGCACCGGCAATGTGGAGGCCGAGGATCACGAAGTCCATCGCCGGACCGGGCTGGCCCGAGGTGGAGAACGGCGGATAGATCGTCCAGCCGCCGCCTGCGCCATACGCACCTGCCGGGCCTTCGACGAACATCGAGAGCAGCACGAGCAGGAAGGCCGGGATGATCAGCCAGAACGAGATGTTGTTCATGCGCGGGAACGCCATGTCAGGCGCGCCGATCATGATCGGAACCATCCAGTTGGCGAAGCCGCCGATGAGGGCGGGCATGACCATGAAGAAGATCATGATGAGCGCATGCGCCGTCGTGAAGACGTTGAACATGTGCTTGCCGCCGTCGATGGCAGCGTCACCTTCGAAGCCGTAGACCATAGCGGCCAGGCCGTGGAATATCTGGATGCCCGGCTCCTGCAGCTCCATGCGCATCACCACCGAGAGCGTACCCCCGATGATGCCCGCACAGATCGCGAAGATCAGGTAAAGCGTGCCGATATCCTTGTGGTTGGTCGACAGGAACCAACGCTGGAAGAAGGTAAGCGGCTTGTGTTCGTGGTGATCGTGGTGATCGCCGTGGGCAGCGGATGTTCCGGCCATGGATCAGACTCCCTAGGTATTACTGCGCGGCGTTCTGGGCGACGTCTACGGCCTTCGCCGCACCGTCGACAGACGCCATCAGGGCCTTGTTTGCCTCGCCGACATTCGTCGCGGCGGCAGCAAGCCAGGTATCGTACTTCTCTTGCGAGACGACGCGGACGGCGATCGGCATGAACGCATGGTCCTTGCCGCAGAGCTCGGAACACTGACCATAGAACAGGCCTTCGCGGTCTGCCTTGAACCAGGTTTCATTGAGGCGGCCCGGCACGGCGTCGATCTTCACGCCGAAGGAGGGCATCGCGAAGGCGTGGATCACGTCTGCACCCGTGACGAGCAGGCGAACGTGCTTGCCGACGGGGATGACGATTTCGTTGTCGACGGCGAGCAGGCGCGGATAGACAGCCTTGTCTTCCTTGCCGGCAGCGGCGCGATCGGCATCAGCGAGCAGAAGGCTGTCGAAGGAGACCGGCTTGTCGCCGACCTGGTATTCGTAACCCCAGTACCACTGGTAGCCGGTAGCCTTGATCGTCAGTTCCGGCTCTTCCGTCGGCGCGAGCTGCTTGGTGAGAAGCTGGAAGGAGGGAACGGCCAGGAACAGCAGGATGACGACCGGACCGAGCGTCCAGGCGATTTCGATCGCCGTGTTGTGGCTGGTCTTGGACGGAACCGGGTTCGCGCTTTCGCGGAACTTCACGACGACGATGATGAGCAGGGCGAGGACGAACAGCGTGACCGGGACGATGAACCAGAGTGTGTAATGCTCGAACCAGCTGATTTCTTCCATGATCGAGGTCGCAGCGGGCTGGAGGCCCTTCTGCCACGGAAACGGCTGATCAGCGAAAGCGGTCGAAGCAAAGAGCAGACAGCCGATGGCGGCCAGAACTGCAAAAGCTTTGTTTTTCACAACGTATCTCCCCAAGGCGTTTGATTGGGATCAAACAGACGCGCAGAATCCCTGCTATACTGAGTGCTTAAAACCACAGTTTCATGCTCGCCGCAACAGCCATGGGGCTGCGTCTGTGCGGCATTTTTGCGCAAAAGCAAAAGCCTTTGCCGACTCCCCACAGTTTCCACACAATTCCCTATAGCATGAAAGGTTTGGCCGCCGCGAGCCTTCGTCTGCGTGCCCGGCCGCCGGGGCCGCGACTCATTTTGCGCAAGCCAAACCGGCACTGACGCGCGATCCTCCTTGGCGCCACAGCCCCTCCCCGTTTTCATCCCGTATCCTGCAAAGGCCCCGAAACGCCGCCTGAGAAGGCCGCCGACATCAATACCCGACTCGAAAACAAGGCGGACTTGACACATACCGACCGTATGGTATGTTTTCCACATGCCCAGACCGACC
>CBFGOD010000027.1:0-17884 GCA_965650295.1 uncultured Shinella sp.
ACGGCCATGAAGGCGGCCGAACCGAGCGAGACCTGACCGGCATAACCCGTCAGGATGTTGAGCCCGACGCCGGCGAGGCTTAGCGCCAGGAAAGGCAGCAGGATCGCCTCGAAGAGATAGCTCGAGCCGATGAAGGGCACGACCAGATAGGCGACGGCGAGCACGGCGAGCGTTCCTGCGCGGAACGGCAGCGAGAGGGGCGGAGAAAGATCGGCGGTGACGACGGACATATCAGACCCTTTCCACGAGCTTCTGGCCGAACAGACCGGAGGGGCGGATGAGCAGGAAGGCGAGCGCCACGACGTAGGCGAACCAGCCCTCGATGCCGCCGCCGAAATAATCGCCGATATAGACCTCGGCGAGCTTTTCCGACGCGCCGACCAGGAGGCCACCGACGATGGCGCCGAGAATGGAATCGAAGCCGCCAAGCACCAGCACCGGCAGCGCCTTCAGCACGACCAGCGACAGCGAGAATTGCACGCCGAGACGCGCACCCCAGAGCAGGCCGGCAACCAGCGCAACGAGGCCGGCCGCCGCCCAGACGCTTGCCCAGATCCAGGGCAGCTTGAGGCCGACGGCAAGGGCCGCGAACTGATCGTCCGCCACGGCGCGGAAACCGAGCCCGATGCGGGTATAGCGGAAGAAGGCCGAGAGCACCGCCACCATGCCGGCCGCAACGACGGCAGCAAAGATATCGAACTGGCTGATGAAAACCCCGCCGACGTCGAACGGAATATCCTCGATGCCAAGATCGAGACCGTGAACCTGCGTGCCCCAGATGAGCTGCGCTGCACCCTCGATGATATAGGAAAGGCCGAGCGTCGCCATGAAGAGCGTGATCGGCGGCTTGTTGGTGAGCGGGCGCAGCACCGTGCGCTCGATGGCGATGCCGATGACCACCATCGCCGCGAAGGTGATCGCGAAGGCCGCCGGGAACGGAACGCCTCGTTCCGTCAGACTGACGAAGGTGAGAGCAGCAAAGAGGAGCAGCGCACCTTGCGAAAAATTCAGCACGCCCGAGGTCTTGTAGATCAGCACGAAGCCGATGGCGACGAGGGAATACATCACGCCGGAGAGCAGCCCGCCGATCAGCACCTCGGTGAAGAAAAGCCAATCGAATTCGGCCATCAGATGCCCTCCCCGTCTTCGTTTTCCGGCGGCACGCCGAGATAGGCGTCGATGACGCGCTGATCACTTGCGATCTCCTTTGGCGTGCCGTCGGCGATCTTGCGGCCATAATCGAGCACGGCGATGCGGTCGGAGAGACCCATGACCACGCCGATATCGTGCTCGATCAGCACGACGGTGATGGCGTATTCGTCGCGTGCGAGGCGGACATAGTCCGCGAGTTCGTTCTTCTCCGTCGCCGTCATGCCTGCCATGGGCTCGTCGAGCAGCAGGATGCGCGGCTCCGCGGCCAGCGCCCGCGCCAGCTCCACGCGCTTCTGCAGGCCATAGGGCAGCGTGCCGGCCAGCCGGTCGGCATAGGGTTTGAGGTTCAGGAAATCGATGATCCGGCCCGCCCGTTCGCGGGCATCCGCCTGTTCGCGGCGCGCGTTGGGGAGGCCGATGATCTGGCTGAGAAAATTCGACCGACCGGCATAGGCGCGGCCGGCGGCGACGTTGTCGAGCACGCTGAGACCCTTGAAGAGCGCAAGGTTCTGAAAGGTGCGGGCGACACCAAGCTTGGCCAGCTTCTGCGTCGGGACCGGCTGGTAGGCGAAGCCATGGATCGCGACATGGCCGCGATCCGGCCGATAGACGCCGGAAATGACATTGATCAGCGAACTCTTGCCGGCGCCGTTGGGACCGATGATCGCGCGGATCTCACCATGACGCACCGCCAAGTCCACGTCCTTGAGCGCGACCACACCGCCGAAGGACAGGTCGATGCCGTTGAGTTCCAGCGCGAGCGTCTTGTCCGGTTGTGGCGCGAGCGGCTCGGCAGAGGCGTTGCGCAGCGCAAGATGCTCCGCGATATCGGGTGGAACGGCCACCTCGCTGCCAAGCCCCACGAGCAGATAATTCGATGCCGACATGGTTCATTCCGTCCATTGCCCAGCGGGCACAGGCTTTCCTTCGCGGGCACGATCGCATCCGCGTTGCAGGGAGCGGCAGCCGGGCCGCCGCTCCGCTTGGTTCGTCTTGCCTTATTCTGCCGCGATGGCGGCGTTTTCCTCGGCCTCTTCCAGCGCACGCACCAGCGGGATGACGTGCTTGCCGAAATACTCGACCTCTTCCTGGAAATGCAGGAAACCGAGCAGGATGAGGTCGGCGCCGGCGCGCTTCAGGCGCACGATGCGCTCGGCCACCTGTTTCGGCGTACCGATCAGATTGGAACGGAAGCCGTCATTGTACTGAACGAGGTCCTCGAAGCTCGATTTCGCCCAGTTGCCCTCACCCTCCGGCGAAGATTTGCCGGCATTCTTCACCTCATGGCCGAAGGCGTTGACCGCTTCCGGATTGGCCTTCTCGATGATCTCGGCGAGCACGGCCCTCGCCTCTTCCTCGGTCTCACGCACGATGGCGAAGGCGTTGACGCCGACCTTGACCGAATGGTCGTTCTCCCTGGCCTTCGCCCTGATGTCGTCGACCTGCTTGGCGATCTCCTCGGGCGTGTTGCCATTGGTGAAGTACCAGTCGGACACGCGCGAGGCCATGTCGCGTGCCGCGCGCGAGGAACCGCCCTGGAAGATTTCCGGCTGCGGATCGATCGGCTTCGGCTTCAGGGAATAGTTGTTGAAACGATAGAAATCGCCGCGGAAAGTGAAGTTTTCTTCCGTCCAGATGCCGCGCAGTGCGCGGATGAACTCTTCCGAGCGGCGATACCGTTCATCATGATCGAGCCAGGGTTCGCCGATCGCCTGAAACTCGCCGCGGAACCAGCCGCTGACGACATTGACGGCGACACGGCCATTCGTGAGATGGTTGATAGTCGCGATCTGCTTGGCGGCAAGCGCCGGGTTCCACGGACCGGGCAGGATGGCGGCGATAACCTTCAGCGTCGTCGTCGACTCCAGCAAGGCATGGCTGAAGGAGACGGATTCGTGCTGGAACTCCGCGCCGTAGCCGGCCGTGAAGCGGATCTGGCTCAGCGCATAGTCGAAGCCGCTTGCTTCGGCGATCTGGGCAAGCTTGCGGTTGTATTCGATCGTCCAGCTGGTGCGCTGATCGATATTGGAGATGACGAGGCCACCGGAAACATTCGGCACCCAATAGGCGAATTTCACGGCGTCCCTGCTCTGTTCAGTCATGGGGGTACTCCTCTCTTCCTGATGTCAATTGGCGGCCGTTTCGCGCGAAACGACGCGAAGGGCCGGATGGGTGCTGCCGGCGGCAAGCGTCGCGGCGGGCAGAAGGTCGAACAATTCGGCGACGGCACGCTCGATGCGTGCTTCGACGGCCGGGTTCGAAAGCGTGTATTCGGTGAAATCCGCCTCGACGGCATAGACGGTCGTCGGCACGGTAACGGCGCCGAAGAAGCCGAAAAGCGGACGGAACTGATGCTCCAGCATCAAGCCATGCAACGGCGTACCGCCGGTTGCGGCCAGGATCACCCGATGGCCCTGCAAGGCGCGGAAATCGACCAGATCGAAAAGATGCTTGAGAGCCCCTGTATAAGAGGCGCGATAGACCGGGGAGCCGACGACGAGCACGTCGGCGGCCTCGACCGCATCGACGATCGCGCGCCCGGCCTCGTCAAGCTGGTCTGCCCGCAACGCGCGGAAGAGCACCGGTGCGGCGTCGGCGAGATCGAGATGATCGATTTCAACATCGGCCGCCTGCCCGATCGCGCCGACGATGCGCTCGACGATATGTGCGGTTCTCGACGGCCGCTTGACGCTGCCGGAAATTCCCAGGACTTTCATGGCGATCCCCTTCTGTCTTGGAACATATTTTCTATGGATTTTATATATTATCAAAGACGCTTATTCCAATATGTGCATCTTTCGTGAAAAGCCTTGGCGTCGGCAGCGTCGGATGCGGGCAAACATCCATGCGATCGCTGAAAGCGGGAATGACCGCTTAAATGCCGCCAATCCGTCTCCGATGCAGAATCGGATTTCGGGCCTTCAAGATCGGCACAACGGCTGAACGTTCGCTACGTCCGACGTTGCGATCAAAACGGGAAATCTCGTGCGACGGCGGTCTAGGCAGCCCGTGCCGCAGCAAAGGCGCGGTCGAGGTCGGCTTTAAGATCAGTGACGTCTTCCAACCCGATCTGCAGCCGAAGAACAGGTCCGTCGGTTGGAACGCGCGTCGCCTTGCGATCGCGAAGCGATACTTGCAGGGCCAATGAAGCAAAACCGCCCCAGGAATAACCCAGCCCAAAGATCGAGAGTGCATTGAGGAACGCCCGGGCTTTGGCCGTAAACTGATCCGGCCGCTCAACACGCAGAATGAAGGAAAAGACGCCGCTCGCGCCTTTGAAATCCCGCTTCCAGATGGTGTGGCCCGGAAAGCTGGGCAGCGCCGGATGCAGGACGCGGGCGACATCGTCGCGTGTTTCCAGCCATGTCGCAATCTCGAGCGCGCTTGCCTGGTGGCGATCGAGCCGCACGCCGAGCGTGCGCAGCCCCCTCAGGACCTGATAGGCATCATCGGGCGCCGCGCAAAGGCCGAGCAGACCGTTTGCCTCTTTCAGCCGCGGCCAGTGTTTTGCATTGGCCGACACCGTTCCAAACAGGATATCCGCGTGGCCGGCGGGATACTTCGTCGAGGCCTGGATGGAAACATCCACACCGAAATCGAGCGGTTTGAAATAGAGCGGCGTCGCCCAGGTGTTGTCCATCATCACGATTGCACCGTGACGACGGGCGACCGCGACGATCGCCGGGATGTCCTGTATCTCGAATGTATTGGACCCCGGCGCCTCGGTGTGCACGAGGCGCGTATTGGGCTTGAAGAGGCGCTCGATATCCGCACCGAGCGAAGGATCGTAATAATCGACCGCGATGCCGAGCCGTCCCAGCATGCTATCGCAGAACTCGCGCACATTGCCGTAAACGCTGTCGACGATCAGCGCGTGGTCTCCAGCGGACAGATAGGCCAGGAGAGGAACCGTGACGGCGGCGAGGCCGGAGGGAACGAGAATCGTGCCGGCTGCACTTTCCAGCTCGTTGATCGCATCGCACAGGGCATCCGTGGTTGGCGTGCCGCGCGTTCCGTAGGTGTATTTCTGCCCGTGCGTCGCCATCGTGTGCGCGTCGGGAAACAAAACCGTCGATCCATGCACGACGGGTGGATTGATAAAGCCGCGCTGGCTGGCCGGATCATGCCCCGCCTTGACCAGCCGTGTCTGCGGGCCGTGTTGCGGGGGCGTGTCTGTCTTGTCGTTCATGATCGCTTGCTCCAGAGGCAACTTGGTGCTGTCCACCTCTATCAGGGGCGCTCGCCGTTGAGATGACGCTCCAGAAAGGCCAGGTTGTCCTGCCCCCAATAAAGCTCCTCGTCATAGACATAGGTCGGGAATCCGAAAACGCCTGCCGCGACGGCATGGCTGCGGTCGGCCGCCCACTTCGTCCTGACGTCTTCATCGGTTTCGCGCCGCCCAAGCGCTGCACCGTCAAAACCGGCGGCACTGGCAATCGCCTCGCGCACATGCGGATTGCCGATATCCCTCGCCTCGGCCCAGAAAGCCTGTTGCAAAACCCGCGTCAGGCCGCCCCAATCCTGGCCGTCCAGAAAGGCCGCGATGACGAGTAAGGATGCCGGTGTCGGGTCGCTCAGCCCTTGCCTGTCGTCGAGGCGCAGATCCTTTTCCCGCGCCCTCGCCCATCGTTGCAGGTCGCGTGTCCCGTAGGCACGGCGAATATCCGGCCGGTTTCGCGAAAAGATGCCGCCGTTCTCTTCGATGACCGTCGTCAGATAGGGCCTGATCTCGGCGCCATGGCGTGCGGCGATACCAACGAAAGTGTCGAAGCCGAGATAGGACCAGGGGGAGCCGATGGAGAAGAAATAGTCGATTGTTTTCGTCACTTAGAGGCTCCCGGAAAGCGACGGCACGGCCGCCGGTGGAATATTGTTGTTCAAACCATTTGCGGAAGATGGCCTGTGCCAGCCGAGTTCCGGTGCGATCCGGGTTACGAAATCGTGGACGATCTGGCGATATTCCTCGTCTTCGAACTCGTAGGGAAGCTCAAGCCGCAGCTCGCTGACATGGGGCAGGATAGGATCGGCATGAAGGCGCTCGAGGATTTGCTCGGCGGTTCCGACGATATCCTGGGCATAGAGAGTTCGACGCTCACCTTGCGGTGTCAGCGTCCGCTCGGTCCGGCTTGCGGCGTAGTCGAGATAACGCCGGCGTGTCTTGGCGTCCGCTCCATCCAGCGGCACGATCACGCGGCCAAGCGCGACCCGACGCCTCTCGCCTCCCGCTGCCCGATAGGTTTCGAGCTGGCGCGCCTGCGCGACGAAGAAGTCGTCCGTCTCCTCCCCCGTCGTCACGTTGCCGATGAGAAGATTGAAGCCGTTCCGACCGGCCCATGCGGCTGACCGCAGCGAACCGCCGCCGTACCAGACGCGCTCCGTCAGGCCCTCCGCATAGGGCTGTAGGCGCGGCCGCTGCGGGCCGAACGGCGTCTTGATGAAGGTCGTGTCGTCACCGATCGGACGGCTGCGCAGGTTTTCGACGAAACGCAGCACCCGTTCATGGGAAAAGTCGAGCCGCTCCCAATCGTCGTCGAAGACGAGCTTGCCGATGAGATCGGCATGCAGCGGCCGGCCGGCGCTGAGACCAATGTTGAGCCGCCCGCGCGCGAGCACATCGACCGTCGAAAGATCTTCGGCCAGGCGATAGGGGCTTTCATATCCGATCGGAATGACGGCAGTGCCCAGCTGGATACGTTTCGTCCGCTGGCTTGCGGCCGCCAGAAAAGCAGCCGCAGAGGAAATGCCCGGCTCAAGGTGCCGCTGGCGAACCCAGGCACTTCCGAACCCCAGCGCCTCGCCGAACTCCAAAAGCCCCAACGTCTTCTCCAGTCCGGCAAGCGGGTCGGCGGCGGGGTAGTTGCCGGGGGAAAGGAAGCCGATATGGCTTATCGATATCTTTCGATCGCTCATCGTCTCGTTCCGGCTCAGGACTTCGGCAGGCCGCGCGGATTGGTTTCCGATTTCGGAAGCGCTTCCTCGCTCAGATGCCAGCGCTCAAGGATTTTCGCGTAGAGACCGCTGTCGATGAGACCGTTGGTTGCGACGGTCAGCGCTTCGGCCAATCCGCTGCCCTTGCGCGTGGTAATCGCCACGTCGGAACGGTCGGGCCAGCCGGCGCTCAACGTGCCGACGCGTTTGATGTTGTGATCCCGGGCGGCGATATAAACGAGCTGGGCATGCGGCTGGACGATGACATCCGCACGACCGGAGGAAAGCGCGAGGAGGCTTGCAGCCTCGTCGTCGTAATATTGCAGCTCAAGCGGTTTCAGGCCGGCGGCGACGTTCTCGTCGTTCCAGCGCAGCAGGATGCGCTCCTGGTTGGTGCCTGCGCCCACGATGATCCTGAGACCTGCCGCATCCTTCGGCACGGCGATCGCGGTGATGGCGCTGTCGGATTTCACGAAGAAGCCGTGCAGACCCTGCCGATAGGTCGAGAAATCGAATTTTTCCTTGCGCTGCTCGGTAACGCCGACATTGGAGATGACGGCATCGTATTTGCCCGACGTCAGGCCGAGCGGCCAATCGATCCAGGCAACCGGAACGAGTTCGAGTTCCAGGCCCAGACTTTCGGCGATCGCGGAGGCGTAGTCCGGATCGGCCCCGACGACCGTGCTTGCATCGGTCGCATAGGTGGCAAGCGGTGGTCCGCCAGGGCTGACGGCGACGGTGAACTTGCCCGGCGTGACGAAGGTGAAGTCCTTCGCGATCGCGGCGACTGCCTTCTCGTTCCGTTCGGTATGAAGGCGTCCAGCCTGTTGCGGGCTGAGATCGAAGACCTCATCGGCCATCGCCACGCCGATCAGGGAAAAAGTCGATACAAGCGTGCCGAGAACGAAGGTTCGGAAGGCTGGGCTGCGGATCATGACATCGTCTCCATGCTTTTTGATTTGAAAGAACCGGCGCCCGAGAGCGCCGATTCTCAGGGACTTGGGGATCAGGAGCCGCTCTTCGGCAGGCCTGCCGGGTTGGTGAAGGCCTCGTCGATGCCTTCGGCTTCCAGGTTCCAGCGCTTCAGCACCTCGCCGTATTCGCCGCTTTTGATAAGGCCGTTGATGGCGACAGTCAGAGCATCGGCCAGACCGGCGCCCTTGCGGGTCGTGACCGCGATCTCGGCCGTCAGCGGCCAGCCGCCGCTGACGATGCCGACAAGCTTGGTCTGGCCCTTGATGGCCGAGCCATAGGCCAGTGTCGCGTTCGGATTGAATTCAGCGTCGGCACGGCCGGACGACAGGGCCAGCTCGCTTGCCGCACGGTCGTCGTAATACTGCACTTCCACCGGCTTCAGACCGGCCGCGACGTTCTGGCGGTCCCATTCCAGCAGGACCTTTTCCTGGTTTGTGCCGGCGCCAGTGATCACCTTGAGGCCTGCAACATCCTTGGCTTCCTTGATCTCCTTGATCGGGCTGTCGGCCTTCACGTAAAAGCCGAGCACATCCTTGCGATACGTGGAGAAATCGAATTTCTCCTTGCGCTCCTCCGTGACCGTGACGTTGCTGATCACGGCATCATATTTGCCGGAGGAAACGCCGAGCGGCCAATCGGCCCAGGCGACCGATACGATGTCCAGCTCCAGCCCGAGCGAATCCGCCAGGAGCTGCGCAAGGTCGGGGTCCGTGCCGACGATCGTCTTGGCATCGGACGCGAAGGTGGCGACCGGTGGATCCCAGGCGGCAATCGCCACCGTGAACTTGCCCGGCGCGACGAATTTGAAGTCCGGGGAGATTGCCTTGATCGCCTCTTCGTTCTTTTCAGCGCGAATGCGGTTGGACGTGTCGGGGCTGAGATCGAATTTTTCAGCCGCCTGCGCGCCGCCGAGGCCCAGGGCCAGCGCAGCACCTGCCATCAGAAGTTTTGCCTTGTCGAGAAATGCCATGGTCCCGTATCCTTTTCTTCATCTCAGGGTTGTAGATATTGTCGGTCGTCTTCCGTCCATGGCTGTGGACGGAAAATTTGCTAGAGAACCTTTGCGAGGAATTCGCGCGTGCGCGGGTGGTCCGCGTTGGCGAAGATGCGTGCGGGTGGACCCGCCTCCAGAATGCGCCCACCCTCCATGAAGACCACGGTGTCTGCGACCTCGCGGGCAAAACCGGTCTCATGGGTGACGATGACGAGCGTGGTGCCGGTGCTGGCAAGTTCCTTGATCACGTCGAGCACTTCGCCGACGAGTTCCGGATCGAGCGCCGAGGTCGGCTCGTCGAAGAGCAGCACCTTCGGCTTCAATGCAAGCGCGCGGGCGATCGCGACGCGCTGTTGCTGACCACCGGAAAGCTGGCGCGGATAGGCGTTGATCTTGTCGCCGAGGCCGACGCGGGCAAGCAGTTCGCTTGCAAACCGGATCGCCTCGTCACGGCTCGTCCCGCGCACCTCGATCGGCGCTTCGATCAGGTTTTCAAGAACCGTCAGATGCGGGAAGAGATTGAAGTTCTGGAACACCATGCCGATGTCGGCGCGGCGCTTCAGTATCTCCTTCTCCTTGAGCTCATAGAGCGTGTCGCCCTTCTGGCTGTAGCCGACGAGTTCGCCATCGATGGCGATGAAGCCGCTGTCTGCACGCTCGAGATGATTGATCGTGCGCAACAGGGTCGACTTGCCGGAACCGGACGGACCGAGAATGGCCGTGACGCTTCCGGCCGGCAGAACGAGATCGACGTCGTCGAGTACCTTCAGGGATTCGAAGCTTTTCGAGATCTTCTGGATGCGGACGGTGCCGCCGGTGCGCAGCTGTGCCGCATCCTTGAAGCCGGACTGGCGTACGGCCGGCACAACCGTCGTCCGGGACGAAACCGGGCGGCGGAAACGCGCAAGGAAGGACTGGAACGGCAGCGGCACGGGATTGCGCACGGCGCCCCTGGAGAAATGGCGCTCGATATAGTGCTGGGCGATCGACAGGACCGTCATGATCACCAGATACCAGGCCGTCGCCACCATCAGCAGCGGTATGACCTCGAGATTGCGCCGGTAAATGACCTGGACGGTATAGAACAATTCCGGGAGGGCCAGGACATAGACCATGGACGTGCTCTTCGCGAGACCGATGATCTCGTTGAAGCCCGTCGGCAGAATGGAGCGCATGGCCTGCGGCAGGACGATACGGAAGGCCTGCCGGCGGCGCGGCAAGCCAAGCGCCGCAGCCGCCTCATGTTGTCCCTGATCGACGGAGAGAATGCCGCCACGCACGATCTCTGCGAAGAAGGCGGACTGGTTGAGCGTGAGCCCCAGGAATGCGGCGCCGAACGGCGTCAGGAGTTGCACCATCGGGTAGTCGATGAGGAGCGTATCGCTGAATGGCAGCCCAATCCGCACCGATTCGTAGAGATAGCCGAGATTGTTCAGCACCAGGAGCAGAACGATGAGCGGGATCGACCGAAGCAGCCAGATATAGGCCCAGGACAGGCTGGAAAGCAGCGGAGACCCGGATACGCGGGCGAGAGCCAGTGCCGTGCCGAGAACGGAGCCCGAGATCGTCGCCAGCACCGTCAGGAGAAGCGTCCTGCCGAGCCCTGCCAGAACCGGCTCGGAAAAGAACCACTCGCCGAAGACGCTCCAGCCCCAGCGCGGATTGGTGGAGGTGGAATAGACCACGGCCGCAATGACGACAGCGGCAAAAACCGTCCCGACCAGACGCCCGGGGTGGCGCGCTGGAACGATCCTGTAGCGCGAATAATCCTGTCTGTGCTGTTCGGCCGGTCGGCGATCGACGTCGATGCCCGAAAAATCAGTCGTAAGTGCCATCGTGTTTCCCCTTTGGAATTGCCGCGGGCCGGTCAACGGTGCTGGACTGCAAGCTGAAGCGGCGGCCGCACCGCCGCTATGGGCGTCGCGAGATGGCCGATCCGCTTTTCGAAAGGCAGCGACTTGTAGATTTCCGGATCGGCATCGATGTCGAAGAGCGCAGTGTAGCCATACTTCAGGTAAAGCCCGACGGCCTCCGGCTGGCGGAAGCCCGTCGTGAGATAGACGCGCGAATAGCCCTGCCGCACGGCCTGATGCTCAAGCTCGACCAGAACCTTGACCGCCAGACCCTGCCGCCGCAGGTCGGAGCGTGTCCAGATGCGTTTGAACTCTGCCGTATCTTCGTCATAGTGCTTGAAGGCCCCGCCGCTGATCGCCTCGCCATTGCGCAGCAGCAGCAGGAAATTCCCCGAGGGCGGCGCGAAGGCTTCGGCCGGATAGCGGTTCATCTCCTCGACGGCGCCGGCCTCGCTGAAATAGGAGCCGTAACGCTGGTCGTATTCTTGGGTCAGTTCGTCGATCAGCGGCTTTGCGCGTGGATCGAGAGGCGTGGTGTAGAGGAACGTATCGCTCATTTCGCCGGTCCTGTTGCTGACATCAATTGAGAAAGGTTTCGGTGAGGCGCACCCAGTAACGGGCGGCCGGCGCGATGATCGCGTCGTTGAAATCGTAGCGGGCGCTGTGAAGCGGCGCGCTTTCGCCATTGCCGACGAAAAGGTAGCTGCCCGCCTGGGCCTGGAGCATGAAAGCGAAATCCTCGCTCGCCGTGCGCGGCCGGAATCCCTCCTCGACCTTCTCCGGCCCGAATGTCTTCCGTGCCACGTCTCGCGCGAGTGCCGTCGACCCGTGATCGTTGACGAGGGCGGGAAAGCCGAGCCGGTAATCCACCTCGGCCACTGCGCCGAAACTTTCCGCCTGCGCCCGTGCAAGGGCCGGAATACGGGCACGCAACTGTTCGCGAACGCCCTCGGTGAAGGCCCGCATGGTGAGCTTCAGCTCGACGCTTTCGGGAATGACATTGGATGCCGAGCCCGCGTGAATGGAGCCGACCGTCACGACGGCCGTATCCTGCGGATCGACATTGCGCGACACGATGCTTTGCAGCGCCGTGATCAGCGAGGCCGTAGCGACTACGGGATCGACGGCATTTTGCGGCTCGGCGCCATGTCCGCCCCGGCCGACGATGCGGATATCGGCCTGGTCGACCGAGGCCATGGCCGGTCCGGCAACAAAACCGAACTGTCCGGCCGCCACGCCCGGCCAATTGTGCAGCCCGAACACCGCATCCACGGGAAAGCGCTCGAAAAGCCCTTCCGACAGCATTTTTCGCGCACCGGCGCCGATTTCTTCCGCCGGTTGGAAGATGAGGTGCAGCGTGCCGTTGAAGGCGCGGGTTTGCGCGAGATACCGCGCGGCGGCAAGAAGGATCGCGGTGTGGCCATCGTGCCCGCAGGCATGCATCACGCCCGGATTGCTGCTGGAATAAACGAGCCCCGTCGCTTCCTCGATCGGCAGGGCATCCATATCGGCCCGGATGCCCAGCCGCCGCGTCCCGGTTCCGTTGGAAAGCGTCGCGACAAGACCCGTGCCGGCAATGCCTGAGGTCACGTCGTAGCCCCAGGACGAAAGCTGGCCTGCTATGAGCTTGCTGGTGCGGCGCTCCTGAAAGGCCAGCTCAGGATAGCGGTGAAGATCACGGCGAAGCGCGATGATTTCGTCGATATAGGCAGCAATGCCCTGATCAACGGGGTCGTCAAGACGGGGTGGATGGACGATGGCGTTCATGGCTCTATACCGACGCTTTACGCGCCGACCGCCTTTCCGGGTTCGATCGTGTCGGCGGGCGCCGTGTAGCGGCTTTCGCGGTAGGACAGCCCCAGATGATCGCGCAATGTCGCCCCGTCGAGCGACGGGTTGAAATAACCGCGAGCTTCAAGGATGGGCAGGACATGGGTCGCGAAGTCGTCGAACCCTTCGGCGATCACCTGGAAGCCGAGAATGAACCCATCGGCCGCACCGCCATCGACCCAACGGATGATCTCGTCGGCAATCTGGCCGGCCGTTCCGATGAAGGCCGTGCGCGGCGTGGCGACATCGAGCGCGATTTCCCGCAGGGTGAGGTTCTGTTCGCGCGCCGTCTTCTTGATGCGGTCGGTGGTGGCGCGGAAACTGTTCTTGCCGACATCGCCGATATCGGGAAAGGCTTCATCGAGCGGATAGGCGCTAAAATCGTGGTGATCGAAGAACCGGCCAAGATAAAGCAGCGCTTCCTCGATCGTCACGAGACTGCGGATGGCCTGGTATTTGCGCTCGGCCTCCTCGGCGGTCGCGCCGACGATGGGCGCGATGCCGGGAAAGATGCGCACGTCCGCCGCACGGCGGCCCTGGGCGACCGCGCTCTGCTTGACCTGCCTGTAGAAAGGCACGGCATCTTCGAACAGCCCGCCATTCGTGAACACGGCATCGGCATGTTTTCCGGCCAGCTTCACGCCGGAGTCCGATGCGCCGGCCTGGAAGACGACCGGTTGTCCCTGCTGCGAGCGGCTGATGTTCAGCGGCCCTTCCACACGGAAAAAGCGGCCCTTGTGATTGAGCCGGTGGAGTTTGCCCTTGTCCACGAAGACGCCGGTTTCGCGATCACGGAGGAAAGCATCGTCATCCCAGGAATCCCAGAGACCCTTGACGACATCGAGATATTCGTCGGCGATTTCGTAGCGCAGTTCGTGCTCGGGGTGTTCGCGGCTGTAGTTGCGGCCAGATCCTTCAAGCGGGGTCGTCACCGCGTTCCACCCCGCCCTTCCACCGCTGATCAGGTCGATCGTGGCAAACTGGCGCGCGACGGTGAACGGATCGCTGTAGGAGGTCGAAACCGTACCGACGAGCCCGATCTTCGCGGTCGAGGCCGCCAGCGCCGAAAGGACGGAAATCGGCTCGAAGCGGTTGAGGAAATGCGGAATCGACTGCTCGTTGATGTAGAGACCATCGGCGACGAAGGCGAAGGCGACACCGGCGCGCTCAGCCTTGCGCGCCACATCCAAGAAAAACGGGAAATTGACGCTCGCATCGGCCGGTCCGCTTGGATGCTTCCAGGCATTCATGTGGCCGCCGGGGCCTTGGAGCATGATGCCGAAAGTGATTTTGTTCTGGGTCATGGTGCTATCCTTCCAATTGGGTCAGGCCGCAAGCGGCAGCCGTCCCTTGGCGAGCAATTCGATGGACTGGAGGCGTTCGGCGGCGGTCAGCGCCGGCGTTTCGAGAATGAATTCGGAAATGCCGTAGAGCCGGTGCAGCCCGTCGAGTTCACGACGCACCTCGGCCGCGGTGCCATGAAGGATGCTTGGCACCTTCTCCTCGACCCGGTAGTCCGTGATGCCGGCCTGGCGTGCAAACTCGGCCGCCTGCTCTTCGGTGCTGACATTGACGCTCTGCCCGTTCGGCAGGAAGACCTTGAAAATCCGCATCCCCGCGACCCGCTCGCGGGCCACCGCTCCGTCTTCCGCCACGAAGGCGGCGAGCGCCAGAATGGCGGATTTTCCGCCGCTTGCGGCCTGATAGGCTTCGAGCGTCCGGCGCAGGTTTTCGGGATCGCCATTGAGATGGCCGGCGAAGACCAGATGCCAGCCCTTCTGCGCCGCAAGCCGCGCGCTTTCGACGCTGGCGCCGAGCAGGAAACGCTCGGGCGGCGCGCTGGGGAATGGGGTGGCGGCGAGCTCGGCCTTATCAGGCGCGGTTGAAAGATACTGATTGAGTTCGGAGAGCTGATCTTCGAATTTCGGCTTTCGCTCGGGATCGATGGCCGCTTGAAGTGCCCTGGTCGAAACCGGAAACCCGCCCGGCGCCTTTCCGACACCGAGATCCACCCTGCCCGGCGCCAGCGAAGACAACAGGTTGAAGGTTTCGGCGACCTTGTAGGCACTGTAGTGCTGAAGCATGACCCCGCCGGATCCGACGCGAATCCGCGACGTCTTCGCCAGGAGGTAGGCGATCAATGCTTCGGGCGCGGAGCTTGCAAGACCGGCCATATTGTGGTGCTCGGCGACCCAGTAGCGGTGAAAACCCAGCGCTTCGGCCCTCAAAGCCAGTTTCACCGACGTGTGCAACGCGTCCGTGGTGCTTTGGCCGGCTTCAACCGGACTTTTGTCGAGAAGACTGAGATGATAGGTCATGAAGGCACCGTCAATTGGATCGATGCCTAAATAATCTATAGATTTTATGGATTATTAAGAAACGGCATTCTTTTTCCGCGATGGAATGCGGAAAATCGTTGTCAATTCGGGATGGCCGTCACCCGCCTTCGGCATCCATCCATTATCGAGATGAGAACCGATCAGGATGCCGGGCCGGCTGGGGCACCAACGCATGCCTCCAGAATGGAGCCGATCAATCCGGGAAACCGCGCGTCGAGGTCCTCGCGTCGCAGGCTGAGACGCCGGCCACGTCCCAAGGGCTCGTTGCGGATAATGCCGGCCTCGCGCAGCACCTTCATGAGGTGTGACTTGGTCGATTTCGGCATCAGGGGATCGGACAAATGGCATTGTGCCATTTCGAGCGGGCCGTCGGCGATTTGCCGCACGATCGCCAGGCGCTCGGGATCACTGAGTGCGAAAAGCACGTCAGTAAGCCGCAGGTCGTCGCGGGCGGGATGGGAAAGCTCGGTGTTTTCTTGCAGCATGGTTCGAATTTAATTGAACCATCGCTGGAATGATAGTAGATATTGGTTCGAAATTATTCGAACCATAGGATATCGCGTGACCGATATGTCGCAGTCCATGCCGCTACGCGGTTCCGCTGGCTTCCGCATAACGCTTGCAGGAATGGCCTTGATGATGGCCGGCGCCAGCGCGCCCTCGCCTTTCTATCCCATGCTTCAGCAGGAAATCGGGTTTTCAGCCGTAACGCTGACCGGCATTTTTGCCGTTTATACCGTTGCTCTTCTCGCATCGCTGCTCGTTATGGGGTCGCTGTCGGATCATGTTGGCCGGCGCCCCGTGATATCGGGGGGCTTCGCCCTGATGGCGCTCAGCCTGCTGCTGTTCTGGCAGGCCGGCAATGTGGCCGGGCTGATGGTGGCGCGGGTTCTGCAGGGCATCGCGGCCGGTCTTCTGCTCTCCGCCCTTTCTGCCGCAGTCGTCGATTTCGAGCCGAAAGACAGGCCCGGAAGCGCCTCGGTGTGGAACTCGGTCATTCCCCTGGGCGGGCTCGCCGTCGGTGCGCTCGCGGCCGGATTGTTGATGGACGTGACCGACACCGCGGAGGCCGACGTTTTTGGCACGCTGGTCGCGGCCTATGCACTGTTTGCCGTTGCCATCTGGTTCGTCCCGGAGACCGCACCGCGCCACGAAGGTGTCTGGGCCTCGCTTCGCCCACGCATCGGTGTGCCGGCAACGGCGGCGAAAGCGTTCTGGCGCAGCTCGCCGGCCGTTATCGCGGGATGGGCGACGGGCGGCTTGTATCTTTCGCTGGGCGCGCCGATCGTCCGCCACGTCTTCGGTGCCGAGGATCATGCAACGCAGGCGATCGTCATCGTGCTGCTCTGCGCCGCCGGTGCCGTCGCCTGTTACATCGCGCGCCGCCATTCTTCCCGGCGCGTGACCCTATATGGAACCTCTGCGCTGTCGATCGGAACGGCGTTGACCCTCATTGCCATCGTCTGGCAGTCCCTGCCCGCTTACCTCCTGGCGCTTGCCATTGCCGGAACGGGCTTCGGGACGTGCTTCTACGGCGTGCTGCGCTCCGTCGTCCCGGCCGTCCGCCCTGACGAGCGCGGCGAACTGTTCGCCGCACTCTTCACGCTGAGCTATCTCGCCTTCGGCCTGCCCACGTTGCTCGCCGGCCTGGCCATCGGCGTCTTCGGGTTGACGTCGACGACCTTGGGTTACGGCGCGCTTATCGTGCTTTTCTCCGCAACGGCGGGCTTGTTGCGAAAATTCAACTCTCGGGATTAAACCCGAACCAGCAGGGTGGCCCGATCGTCTCGGGCCGCCCTGTCTATCACGCCGATAAGGCGCCGCTCTTCTTCGCGGTCCAGGTTGCGATGTAATCCATCAGGCCGGGATTGAGGCAGTCGTACGGTTCCAGGCCGAGTTCCTTCAGGCGCCCGCGCACACCGTCCATCTTGGCCGGATCATAGCCGCTCTCGATGATAGAGGAGACGAAGGCCGCAAAGCCCGGCTTGGCCCAACCCTGTTCCTGGAACCGTTCCGGATGCACGAAGGACAGGCCCTTGAACGGATGATCACGATCGACGGGGCCGTAGAGATGCACGCCGCAATCCTTGCAGGCATGGCGCTGGATCAGAGCGGCGGGATCCACGACGGCAAGCTTGTCGCCGTTTTCGAGCACCTCGACACTGTCGGTCGGCGCAACGGCAACGACCGAGAAGACCGCACCGTCGGGCTTCCAGCACTTGGTGCAGCCGCAGGCATGGTTGTGGGCGATGTCGCCCTTGATGCGAACCTTCACGGGATTGCTCGTGCAGTTGCAGACGAGCGTGCCGCCGGAGAAGGCGGCATCCGTCGCCTTGAACCCAGAATCGACGGATGGATGTATCGCAATGCTTGGCATGGGCTTCTCCTCCTTCATGGCCGGCGCATTATGCCCGGCTGATCGAAGGCGCCGCCGGACTGTCGAAGCGGGCGGCGCGATGACTGGATTGAAATCTGCAAGCTATCCTGGACCCGTCCTCAGTATAGCACGACGCCGCGGATGCTCTCACCCTTGTGCATGAGCTCGAAGCCGTGGTTGATGTCCTCGAGCGGCATCGTATGCGTGATCATCGGGTCGATCTGGATCTTGCCGTCCATGTACCAGTCGACGATCTTCGGCACGTCTGTGCGGCCGCGTGCGCCGCCGAAGGCCGTGCCCATCCAGTTGCGGCCGGTGACCAGCTGGAACGGGCGCGTCGAGATCTCCTGGCCCGCACCCGCAACGCCGATGATCACCGATTTGCCCCAGCCGCGATGCGAGCTTTCCAGCGCCTGGCGCATCACCTTGGTGTTGC